>JAFYFO010000285.1 GCA_017543725.1 Eubacterium sp. | reverse complement strand
TTCTTTTGAATTTTCATCAATATCAAGGCCGTCAATCAAACCTTTGAGATAGCCTAAACTTTCAACAGTATCCATAGTGTTTTCTCCTTTTAGTCGAAAAAATTTAGAATTGAAAGTTGAGAATTGAGAATTTTGGGAGGGCTCCGCCCTCACCCGATTATAATCGGAGCGAAGCGACCCGAAATTTTCCATTCTCCATTTTCAATTTTCAATTGCGCTTATGCGCGCTCCATATATTCGCAGGTTCTTGTGTCTATTCTGATCATATCGCCTTCGTTGATGAAAAGCGGAACACGAATTTCTGCGCCTGTTTCAACAGTTGCGGGTTTGAGGGTGTTTGTTGCAGTATTGCCCTTGACGCCCGGCTCTGTATGAGTTATCTGAAGTGTTACGAAGGTCGGGGGCTCAACGCCGAAAACCTTACCTTTATAAGAAAGGATTTTGCAAACATCATTTTCTTTAACGAATCTGAAATTATCGGGAAGGTCGCTTTCCGAAACGGGAATCATTTCGAAAGTTTCGTTATCCATAAAATAATACATTCCGTCGTCTGAATAAGAATATGCCATATCTTTTCTTTCGATATATGCGGTCGGAAATTTAGCGGATGGGTTATAACTCTTTTCAGTTACCGCACCTGTTATAACATTCTTTGTTTTAGTTCTGACAAAAGCAGCGCCTTTACCGGGTTTAACGTGCTGGAATTCAATAACCTGCAAAACGTTTCCTTCTTCTTCAAATGTAACGCCGTTTCTGAAATCACCTGCTGAAATCATATGTTTTTCCTCCATAAAATATGAATTTATATTATTACCCGTATATTTTACATTATTTTAAGTAATAAATCAATACCCATTTTATACGAGTCTTTTCCGAAGCCAGAAATTTGTTTGAGGCAAACATCAGTTATAACGGAAACTCGGCGAAAGTCCTCTCTTTTATGTATATCGCTCATATGAACTTCAACAAAAGGAGTGTATTCGTTAACACATTCAATAGCGTCCCTTATTGCATAGGAATAATGGGTGAAGGCACCGGCGTTTAAAACAACTCCGTCGAACTCTTCCCTGCTTTTATGAATAATATCAATCAATTCGCCTTCGTGGTTGCTCTGGGCAAAGAAAATATCAGCGCCCCTGCTCTGTGCATAATCCCTGAGATAAGCATTGATATCATCAAGGGTTTCCGCGCCGTAAACATCTTTTTTTCTGATTCCCGTCATATTGAGATTTGGACCGTTTAAAACAAGTATTTTCATTTCTATCACCTTTGATATAATAATTGAAATTTATAAAATAGTCAAGAATATGTTGGCAATAAAATCCCGATATGATATAATAAATTCACTAAATATCTGCGAGGAATAATTATGGAAAAGGCAATTAAATACCGCAACCCCATTTGCACTCAAACAATAAAAAATATCCGCGACCCCTTCATCATTCCCGAAAACGGAATTTATTATTTAACGGGAACGATTCCGCCGTATTGGGACGGAAAAAGCGAGGGCGTTAAACTCTGGAAGAGCCGTGATTTGCTGAACTGGGAAGAAATTGGATTTATTCTTCACAGAAGCGCCGCAAATGAAAACTCCTGGTTCAGGGACTTTTGGTGGGCGCCCGAAATTCATAAGAAAAACGGCAAATTCTATTTAACCGTCAACTGCAGAAACGACGGCCTTGAAATCGGGCAAAACCCCCTTATTGCAGTCAGCGACAGAATAGACGGAGAATACACCCTTCTCAACGCCGATGAGCCGCTTTTCACAAAAGAGAAATATGAAAGCGGAAAAGTTATTCTTCCCGACGGAAACGACGCAAATCTTTTTACGGATACCGACGGAAAAACCTATATAACCTGCTGCAGTTGGGACGGAATATTCCTCTATGAAATAAACCTTGAAACGGCTGAGATTATCGGCGAGCCGACAATGGTTGTTCTTCCGTCTGAAGACGGCTGGGACACTAAAATCGAAGGGCAGTTTATTTTTCTTCACAATAATAAGTACTACTGCTTTTACAGTTCATTTACCCGCTCATATGAAGTCGGAATTTCAACAGCGGATAATATTCGCGGTCCATGGAAAAAAGACCCCTCAAATCCGATTATAACGCCAAACGGAGTTGAGGGATTGATTCACAGCGGACACAACTGCGCTTTTAAGGATTACAGCGGCAATTATTTAACCGCCTACCACATAACGCTTGAAGGAAGAGAAAACGAGCAGTTGCTTGCCATTGATAAATTTGATTTTGATGAAAAAGGAAATGTTAAAACTCATGCGCCGACCCTGAGCGAGCAGACTTTATAATTCATCGCAAAAGAATTTTTTCAGCGAGGCAAATTCCTCCGGAAGAAGAGTTACGGCGTTGCCGTGGATTTCGCAGTCTATTTTCAGAATATCAGTCAGATTCGGATTTCTGAGATAGACTGTTTCCCCATCAATTCTTTCGATATTTCTTTCAACGCCCAGT
>JAFYFO010000284.1 GCA_017543725.1 Eubacterium sp. | reverse complement strand
GATTTTAAAAGTTATGAAAATCAAAGGTCGAGCAATCCCTATGATTATATAAGAACAGGCTGGTTTTCCGATAACCTTGCGCTGTTTGAAGGAGTAAATAATGTCAATATTAACTGCAATTTTTCAAGCCGTATTCCAGGCAATAACCTTTATTTTCCCGATAAGTGAAAACGGTCATTATTCCTTGTTTCATAATTTCGCAGGAATAACAGACGCAACTCCCGCCGCAATAACGGGAGTAATACATATTGGAATAGCAATAGGAATAATCATCGCTATGTATAAATTATTCCTTTCGCTTTTCAATGAGTTTTTCTTCACATTCCAGGATATTTTCAAAAAGAGGCTCAAATCAACGCCCCCGAAAGCGGCAAGAAAGTTTATGTACTACACTCTTTTGTCTTTTGCTCCGATGATTTTATGGCTCATTCCGTTTGGCTCAAGGGGATTTTTGTTTGATTTTCTCAGAAGCAGCGCCTATAACGGAAATCTGCTCGACGACGGATTATTCTTTTTGGCAACGGGCATTCTTGTTGTTTTGTGCGCAAAGCAACTGAAACTTTCAAGAAATAATAAAAATATCAACCTGATTTTTGCGTTGATTGCAGGCTTTGCAAGCATAATTCTTGTTCCTGTTGCGGGGCTGAGTTTTATCGGCGGAGTTTTCTGTATTCTGATGCTTCTCGGCGTTTCTAAAAAGGTTTCTTTCAGATATTCCTTTGTTTTGAGCGTTCCCGTTCTTGTTGTTATGGGAATACTTGAAATATGCGCCTCCTCAGAGCCTGCGGGAATAGTTTCAATAATTATCGGAATCATTCTGAGCGCGGCAGTTTCCTTTGTTTGCGTCAGATTTTTCAAATGGGTTATCAACAACGATAAACTGAAATTCTTCGGCTATTATGATTTCGGAATCGGAGTTATTGCGGCTGTTATAGGAATATTTCAACTCATTTTAAACTGAAAACTTAATGATAAGAGGATAGTTTAATGGCAAATAAAAAAACAAACAATAAACCAAATCAGAAAAAGCCTGCGGCAAAAAAAGAAAGGGAAGTTCAACTTCAAGCCGAAAAACTTCAGAAGAGTGAAGATGTTAAAAGAATTCTCGGCATAGTTGTTTTTGCTCTTTCTTTGCTGTTTTTCTTTGTTGCAATTATCAGCGGTGAGGGTGCGTGGAGAATTATTCACGACGCATATCTCGGATTGTTCGGCTGGTTTGCTTCCGTGGTTTTCCCGATTCTCTGCCTTGTTTATTCGTTTTTATTCACGGTTAAAAAACCGAATAAGAATATGACATTTGAGGCGATTGCAATAGTTATTCTTGTTTTGCTGTCGTCGTCTTTCATACATATAATTCAGCATCAGAGCGGAGAAGATTTTAAAGAAACAATTATAAACGCATTCAACGAAGCGCCCCATACTTTCAACGGCGGTTTCTTCGGCGCGCTTTTCGGCTGGCTGCTTTTAACGCTCGGCAAAGCGCCTGCAATCATTGTTGATTTGATACTTGCGTTCACCGATATTCTTCTCTTGTTCAGAATAACAATCAATCAGTTTTTCACAACAACCGCAAAGCCCGTTAAAAAGGCTGTTGAAAAGGCAACTCCTTATATCGAGGAAAGGCTCGAAAGAAGAAGGATGCAGAATATTGATATCCCTCTTGACGATGAGCCGCCTGCAGCCCAAAGCGAAAAAGGCAAAAGAAGAAAGAAAAAAGCAACTCCCGAGCCCGAGGAAACCGAACTCGACCCGATGGAGGCTATTATCCGTGAGATGAATGAATCCTCGAAGAAAAAAGCGCAGGAAAATGAAAAAAGCAGAAGTATTGATGAAATAATCGAGGAATCCGAAAAAGAGAAGGAAGAGAAAAAGGAAAGCAAAAAAGAAAAGAAGAAAGAAGAAAAATCCGAAGAATTCACAGTCAGTGACGAGAATATGAACAGGGGAGTTGAAGATTATCAGAAACCGCCCCTTGATATTCTTTCTCCGTCTAAATCCGGGAATATGAAAAATTCCCAGAGCGAACTCAGAAACACCGCTCAACTTCTTGTTGACACCCTCGCTTCCTTCGGAGTTGAGGCCGAGATAACAAATATTTCTCAGGGACCAACCGTAACCCGATATGAACTGAAACCCGCACCGGGTGTCAGAATTAATAAAATAACAAATCTTTCAGACGATATTGCGCTCAATCTTGCGGCAACCCATGTTCGTATTGAAGCGCCGATTCCCGGCAAATCCGCTGTCGGAATAGAAGTTCCGAATAAAACCAAAAACACGGTTTCAATGCGTGAACTGCTTGATACGGATGAGTTCTTCAACAAGAAATCCCTCCTTACCGCAGGTATCGGAAAGGATATTTCGGGCAACAACATCTATTGCGATATTGCAAAAATGCCCCACCTTCTTATTGCGGGAACAACCGGTTCGGGTAAATCGGTTTGTATGAACACTCTTATTGTTTCAATCCTCTACCGAGCAACGCCCGACGATGTTAAACTTCTTATGATTGACCCGAAAAAGGTTGAGTTTTCAAAATATGAGAATATTCCTCATCTTCTTGTTCCCGTTGTAACCGACCCGAGAAAAGCCTCGGGCGCGCTTGGCTGGGCTGTTTCGGAAATGCTCAAGCGTTATCAGGCGTTTTCGGATACGGGAGTCAGAAATATTGAGGGCTATAATAACTATGTTAAAAAACACGGCGATATGGAAAAAATGCCGAATATAGTTATCTTTATAGACGAACTTTCAGACTTGATGATGGCTGCGCCCAAAGAGGTTGAAGATTCAATCTGCCGTCTGGCTCAGATGGCTCGTGCGGCCGGAATGCACCTTGTTATCGCAACCCAGCGTCCGTCAGTTGATGTTATAACAGGTCTTATCAAAGCAAATATTTCCTCGCGAATTGCGCTGACTGTTT
>JAFYFO010000283.1 GCA_017543725.1 Eubacterium sp. | reverse complement strand
GCTCTGCCGTCCGTTTCGGGAGTGTTGAACTTCGCCATAATTTCGCTGAGAAAGTTCTGGGATTTGCTTCCCGCTTCTTCCTCCTGGTCTATATCATAGGCGGTTGTTCCGTTATGGGGCGAGGCAAGGGCTGTTATACTGTTGATATAATCCGCTTTGCCTCCCGTGAACAGGGGCGAAATGTCCTTGCCCTTGCTCGCTTTTTGCTCCGCTTCGCTTCCGTTTGCCATAAGCCCAGCAAGAAGCCTTACCGTTACCCCTCCGAAAGAATGGCCGAGAAGGTTGATTTTATTTTCACTGTCCCACTTTTCAACAAGCGGATTTTTGCTGAAATCTGTTCAGTATCTTTCGTGATTGCAGCGCTTACTGTGTTCTTCTCCGTAGTCAACAACGCTTCCCGCTAACTGCGCATAGAGTTCACAGGCTCTGTCCCACGCGCTTCCGTGGGGCGCAACAGAAGCAGAAACACAGTTGAAGCCCTGCTCGCCCAGATACTTCATCAGGTCGCCCGTTCTCATTCCCCAATAGGGAAGGAATTTATTTTGCTTATCATAACTTCCCCAGCCCGAAAGTCCGTGGCAGAAAACAAAGGTGTAGTTACTTTTCCACTCAGCGCTGTTAACCTTTGCGGTCGGCTCGCTCTTTGAGCAGGAGCATACAAGAAGAACAAGCGCTAAAATCAAAGGAATTATTTTTAACTTTTTCATAACTCTCTCCAAGACAAACCCCCAACAGTCTGCGCCGTTGGGGGATGTTTTTTTATTTCAAAGCGTTAACAATGCTTTCTTTATCTGTTACACCAACAAAGGTTTCGGCAATTTCGCCGTTTTTGAAAACAAGAATTGTCGGTATGCTCATAATACCGAACTGCATTGCAAGTTCACCCGCTTCATCAACATCAACTTTGCCGACTGTTATATCGGGCATCTCCTCAGCAATCTCATCAACAAGGGGGGACATAATCTTGCAGGGTCCGCACCACTGTGCAAAGAAATCTATTAAACAGGTTTTTCCGCTTGCGATTACTTCACTGTCGAAATTATCTTCATTAATAACTTTAACCATTTTTATTTCTCCTTTTGTTTTATAAAGTTTACTGCGCTGAGACCCGCCTGAGCGCCCTCATAAACTGCTTTGCATACCTGAAGAAGACCGCCGGTTATATTTCCGCAGGAGAAAACTCCGGGAATATTTGTTGACATATCTTCTTTAACTTTAATGCTGTCGCCGTCGAGCGCAATTCCGAGTTTTTTCGCAAAATCGGCTCCGCCCGCAACTCCGAGCGCGATAAACAGACCGTCGATATCAAGTTCGCTTCCGTCATCAAAAGCAACCTTGCGAACTTTCATATCGCCTTTGATTTCGGAAATCTTCTTTGTTATAACTTCATATTTATCCGTTTGCGGCGCAGGCTTGCCGTCTGTTAAAATATACACCTTCTGAGCGATATTTTCAAGGTCTTCCGCTTCGCTGAGCGCATAATCTCCGTTTCCGAGGACGGCAACGGTTTTATTTCTGTAGAAAAATCCGTCGCAAATCGCACAATAACTGATTCCCTTTGCCTCAAATTCGGCAACGCCCTTGATATTCGGACGGAGTTTTTTATTGCCCGTTGCAAGAATCAGCGCCCTGCCCTCATATTCATTATCCGCGGTTTTAACCTCATAATTCATATCCCTGTTCATTGATATATGCAAAACTTCTTCGCTGAAAACATCAACGCCCAGTGTTTTTGCCTGATTAATTCCGCCGTTATATAAGTCGCTGCCCGAAATTCCGCCGTCGAAACCGTAGTAGTTATCAATCATATGCGCCTTTTCAAGTTGGCTTTCGCCGTGGTACAGAACAAGAACGCTTTTATTCGCTCTTTTTGCATAGAGCGCGGCTGAGATTCCCGCAGGTCCTGCGCCGATAATAATTACATCATACATCGTTTTTTATCCTTATATTATAACGCTGCTTCGATTTTTGATTCAATCTCTTCGGGAGTTACTTTTGAACCGAAACGCTCAATGATATTTCCCTCTCTGTCGATTAAGAACTTTGTGAAGTTCCAGCCGATTTTCTTTCCGCCTGTTTGCTCAACAAGATATTTATAAAGCGGAATGGCGTCTTTTCCGTTAACCTTGATTTTTTTGAATCTCGGGAAAGTTGTTCCGAATCTGAGCGAGCAAACCTTGTTTATTCCCTCATCGCTTTCTCTTGCCTGAAAAGCAAACTGATTGCAGGGGAAATCAAGGATTTCAAAGCCCTTATCGTTGAATTTCTTATAAAGCGCTTCAAGTCCTTCATACTGGGGAGTGAATCCGCAGTGAGTTGCAGTGTTAACTATAAGAAGAACTTTGCCTTCATAATCTCTGAGTGAAACATCTTCGCCCTTCTGGCTTAATACATTGAAATCTAAAACATTCATTTTGATTACCTCCATAAGTTTTGTAAAATTAAATTGTGTGCAATTGAATTACAATTACATTATAACCGATATTTTACATTTGTCAAGAGTTTTTTAAAAATTTTTCGGGAGAGCGTTTGCCCTCCCAAAAAATTAATAAATCCGTAAAACGCACGGGCTTTGGAAAATCAGAATTTTCCGCCGCCTCCGCCGTGAGTTGAGCCGCTTGAGGAGGTGTGTGTTGAACTTCCGCCGCCCGAGGAGGAAGAAGATTCAATTTTAGTTTTTGAAACATTGCTGAACAAAAATCTGTCGTACTGCTGTGTTACATTGAGGCTTCCGTCAACAAGATAGTCAGCCGCGTTTGCACGAAAACGAACGGGCTTATAATTGCTCTTAACCATAAGGGTTATAATCGCTGCGATAACGGCGGCAACTATAAGCGAAATAATAAAACTGTCTGTTTTTTCGTTTTCTTTTGAAGAAGCGGTTTCATAATCGCTGCCGAAATCATATGTATAGCCGTTTGCGGTTGTATAGGTGTTGTTCGTATCGTAGGGCAAACCGCTTTTTGCCTGAACAAGATATTCCTCAATCATATTTGCATATTTATTGAAGCCGCCAACCCAGTCATCATGTCCGAAATAATTTCTTATCGCTTCCTGCTCAAGAACTTCAATTCCGTAATCGGTTATTGCGGTTATACCGTAGCCCCTGGTTGAAATCCACGAATCGCGGTCCGTGCTTATAAGAAGAAGGCATCCGTCATTTCTGTAGCCGTTATAATCATAATAATCATCGGCATATTCCATCGGAGTTTTTCCTTCGAGGTCGTCAACCGTTAAGGCAACAATATCAAATTCATATTTTTCGGAAAGGGCTTCGAGTTTTTTCGTCAGTTCCTCTTCCTCGGAAGAACTTAAAAGGTTTCCTTTATCAACAACATAATCCGCCTTTTCGGCAAAAACGGTTATCGGAACTATAAGCGCAAGCGCAAGAGTTATCAATAACGTTATTATTCTTTTATTCATTTCCCGCACCCCCTATATTATTCCTAAAAATCTTCCGACAAAATAGAGAATCGGAGTGCCGATGGCGGTTATTCCCGCGAACAAGCCGAAAAGTTTTGCCTTGCTGACAGGAATATTTCCGGTTATCTTTCCTGTCTGACCGTTGAGCGCAAAGGTCAGTTTTTCGCCTTTATAAAGGGTGTGTATAATCCAGACGGGATAGAGAGCGTATTTTGCAACTCCGTCACTTGTCTGAACCGAACTTGATTTAACCATAACGCTTTCGTAGCCCGAAACCGTGTTTTCAAGCGCATCTTCACAACTTGTTTTAATTCTTTCATTTGCCCTGCCAATGCTGTTTTCCATTGAAACATCATATTTATCGGCAAGATATCCCGAAAGATAAGCAGTCTGAAAATCAACCGCCTCGCTGAAATTGAAGGGCTCAATTGATTCCATCAGTTCATCGGGCATTTTTGTTGAGCCGTCAACCGGAATGTTTTCAAATCGCATTGTTCCGCTTCTGAAAACATCATAGTGGTCGGTTTTGGTATATCTGTAGTTCTTATCTCTCCATGTTGTTGTTCGCGTGGCATTGTAACTGACTGCCGCATTTGCGTTTGAATCAAAAAGCCAGAAAGGAACATAAAGCCCCTTAATCTCATCAAGTTTATTCTGTGTTTTGAAAAGATTCGGAGCAAATTTTCTGTTTTTCGTGTATTTTTTAAGCGCGTCTTTCGCCTGATTTTTATCAAGTTTAAACGGAATAACAAAATCGGGTTTCAGGGTCTGGGAGAGCCTTCCTGCAAGAACAACGGGATTATCGCAATAGGGGCAAGCCGTTGCCGCAGTGTTTTCATCAACAACAATTTCTCCGCCGCAGGATTTGCAAACGAAAACGTTCATTTGACTCGCGTCCGCCTCTTCCCACTGCGAATTGCTGTTTTCATCCCAACTGAACAAATCGGGCTCGGTTTCATCAAGGCGCTCATCCATACTTTTAAGCGCTTCAACATCAAATTCACTGTCGCAATAAGGACATTTCATCTTTTGCGCCGATGAATCAAATTCAACCGAACCGCCGCAGTTTGGGCATTTATATTCAAATAATTCTGCCATAATATCCTCTTTTCAAATGATATTTTGGGACAATCGGGGTCGTTCCCCAATTGTCCCTTCAACTATACTCTATCTTGGCTTTCCGCAATTTGTGCAGAATTTGCCGTGGTTTTCAGTGCCGCATTCAGAGCAGAACCATCTGTCGCTGACAGGTTTTGGCTTTCCGCAGTTTGTGCAGAAATTGCCGCTGTTTTCCGCGCCGCATTCGCATTTCCATCCGGATGCCGTTTGCTGAGCGGCTTGCTGCTGTTGTTGCTGCTGACCCATTGCAAAAAGATTTGCCGCCTGAGAGCCGCCTGTGTTCATTGCCATTCCCATTCCGACAAAGCCGTTCATTGCTCCGCCTTCGTTTCCTGCCGCAGTGCGCATTGCATCCGCCGCAGCGCTTGCCATCTGAGCGCCCGCCATATTCGGGTCGCGCATTGCCGCGCCCTTCTGGAAGTTCCTGATGGTTTCCTGGTCTTCTTCCGGAAGCGTTACGGGGTTGAGCGCGATTGAAACAACTTCAATGCCTCTGAGCCCGCTCCACTTCTCGCTCAGCGCAGTGTTCATAGCGCTTTCGAGTTCGGTTGTGTGAGCGGCAATCTGGTTCGGGCGTATTTCAAGGTCCGAAAGCCTTGCAAAGCCCGGCTGAAGCGCGCTGACAAACTCTGTTTTCAATTGAGAGTCAATTGTTTCTTTTCTGTATTCTTCCTCAACATTTCCGCAAACATTTGTGTAGAAAAGAAGCGGATTTGAGATTTTATAAGAATAAATTCCGCTGCAGCGAACCGAAACATCCAAATCAAGACCGATTTTTGAATCAACAACTCTGAACGGAATCGGATTCTGCGTTCCGAATTTATTATCAACTATTTCCTTTGTGTTGAAATAATAAACACGCTGGTCTTTCGCGGTGTCGCCGCCGAAGGTGAAACGCTTTCCGATAACTTTGAAGGCTTCTTTTATTGATTCGCCGAGTTTTCCGCTGAAAATGCTTGGTTCGGTTGAAGAATCATATGTATATTCGCCCGGCTCGGCGCAAACTTCAACAATTTTGTCCTGCTCAACTATTATCATACACTGTCCGTCTGCAACGGCAATTCCCGAACCGTTTGATATGATGTTATCGTTTCCTCTTGTGTTTGATGAGCGTGATGATGTTCTTTTCTG
>JAFYFO010000282.1 GCA_017543725.1 Eubacterium sp. | reverse complement strand
TGAGCATCGTAAGAAGTCCGTCAGCCATCTTCGGCGAGAAAACGCCCATACTCATGGCAATGAAGTGTCTGATAGGAATCTGAGTTGCCATTGCCGCAAGCATCTTGCCGTCGCCGTTTTCAGCGGAACCTGCTTTGCTCATAATTTTTTCAATCATTCTGCAGAGTTTTCCGCCCCACTTGGTGTGGCGCGCGTCGTTAAGACAGCAATAGATATCAATCTTTTTGTTAACATCAATTTCAGGGCTTGGAAGTTCACCGTAAATAACGGCAAAATCTTCTCTTGTTATGCCTGAAATATTATTGTAGTAATTCGGAGCGGTTGCTCTGAAATCGGGGATTTCACAATCAACTGTTCCCTCAACCGTAACGGTCTCGCAGAGTTTTATATCCCTGCTTGAAGCGCAGACAAGAATATCAAATTCGCCTGTTTCAACACACCAATCGTTGATGTTGACATTATAAAACGCAAACGCTCTCTTGCCGAGTTCAAAAGAAACCTCACATTCCTCACCTGCTTTAAGGAAAACTTTTTTGAATTCGCGCAGTTCCTTAACGGGACGGAAAATTGTTGATTCCTTATCCGCAACATAGAGTTGAGCGATTTCAGCGCCGTCAACATCGCCTGTGTTTTTGATTTTGAATGAAACGGTGATACTCTCGGTGTCTTTGATATTTTTCGCGGAAACTTTGAGGTCGCTGTATTCAAAAGTTGTGTACGAAAGTCCGTAGCCGAAGGGGAAAACAACTTCCATATCGGCTGAATCGTAGTATTTATATCCGATATAAACGCTCTCTCTGTGTTCGGAGGTTTTCGGTCCGCCGGGATAATTTCCGTGAGTCGGGTTATCCTCGAAGAAGCGCGGATAAGTTTCGGTTGTTTTACCCGAGGGATTAACTGCGCCTGTTAAGATTCTTGCAACGGCAATACCGCCCGCCTGTCCGCCGAGACCTGAGTTAAGCAGACCTTTAACCTTTGAAAGCCAGGGCATAAGAACAACCGAACCGCCTGCAAGAACAACAACGGTGTTTTCATTTGAAAGAGCAATTCTTTCAATAAGAGCATTATGGCTTGACGGCATATCAATATTTTCTCTGTCGTAGCCCTCGCCCTCAAACTCTTCGGTAAGTCCTGCGAAAACGATTGCAACATCAGCGTCTTTCGCAGCGTTTTCAGCCTCTGCAAAAAGTTCTTCATTGATTTCGTTTTTGCTCTTATCATAGCCTTTTGCATAGATAACATCAACGCCGAGTTTTTTAAGATTATCAAGCGCGTTATCAAGATTTGTCGGATTGATAACGGAAGAACCTGCGCCCTGAAAACGCGGAGATTCAGCCATTTCACCGATAACCGCAACCTTCTGACCTGCTTTAAGGGGAAGAATATTTCCGTCGTTTTTAAGAAGTTGCATTGAGCCTTCTGCAATTCTTGCGGCAATCTCATTATGCTCTTCAATGCTGAAAGAATGTTCTTTTTCAAGAGCGGGCTTTGATTTGAGAATCAAATCAACAACAGTATCAACTCTTTCATCAAGAACAGCCTCATCAAGTTCACCGCTCTGAACAGCCGCAACAATTTTCTTTGTGTTAAGCGGACCCGAAGTCGGCATTTCAAGGTCTGTTCCGTTGATAAGTCCGGGGATACGGTCAACCGATGAGCCCCAGTCGGTTACAAATAATCCCTTGAAGCCCCACTCGCCTCTTGCGATTTCCTGCTGAGTGTGGCCGTTTTGAGAAGCGTAAACGCCGTTTATTCTGTTATAAGCATTCATAACAGTCCAGGGCTGAGCCTCTTTGATTGCAATTTCAAATGCGGGAAGATATGTTTCACGAAGAGTTCTTTCGTCGATTATTTCATCAATAACCATTCTGAATGCCTCTTGCGAGTTTGCGCAGAAATGCTTGAGTGATGTTCCGACTCCCTTGCTCTGAACGCCCTTGATGATTGCCGCAGAGCATTTTCCTGCAAGATACGGGTCTTCACTGAAATATTCAAAGTTTCTTCCGCAAACCGGAGAACGCTTGATATTTGTTCCGGGTCCTAAAAGAACAGAAACCTTTTCTTTAAGACATTCTTCGCCCATTGCCTCGCCCGCTTTTTCAAGAAGTTCGGGGTCCCATGAACATGAAGAAGTTGCCGCAGGAGGGAAACAGGTTGCAGGCACGGAATTTCCGAGACCAATACCGTTTGATGTTTTTTTATCGGTGTTTTGCTTACGAAGACCGTGGGGGCCGTCAGTTACCATAATCTTGGGAAGACCGAGTTCGGGCGCCTCTTCAAGATGCCAGTAATCAAATCCCGATACAAAGGAAGCCTTTTGCTCAAGGCTCATTTTCGAAATGATTTCAGAATGTTTCACAAATAATACTCCTTTCGTTAATTAAAAATATATTAACAGGAATATTATACAATAAATTTTTAGAATTTACAATATTTTTATTTAAAGTTTCGCTTTCATTCAGCCGATTTGTTGAAATGAACCGAAATGTCCGCCTCAGGAAAGGTTAACGACGAAAAGGAATTATCTTTTCTCTGAACAAGAATGTATTTGCCGATACTGCAATTGCCCGTGTATGTAAATTCATCATCGGCAAGATTAACCTTTGCATTTTCAAGGGAAGTGAAAACCCGATAAATAATAACTGCAGGATTTGTTTTATCAATTTCTTCAATCGGGTATTTCTTTATAAAATCCTTTCGCTTAAATGAAACTTCCTTACCGTTGCAGGAAATAATCAGCCCTTTCGCCCTAGTTGAGGAAGGAATAACAAAAACACAGCCGTCTTTTTTTATGATATTGCAGGAATAAGAAAAATCCCCTGTTTTATAAACTGCGGAAAGATTGAAATCCGCCTTTATAACAGGGGTGTAGTTTTTGGCAGAGCATCCGCAAAGCAGAAGCAGAGCCAGAAAAACGGTTATTATTCTTTTCAATATGTATCAGCCCTTAAATAATTACGAGTTACGAATTACAAATTACGAATTTTGGTTACTCGCGCAGGCGCTCGAACAATAATTGAAAAGTAATCGTTCAGAATAATCCGAAATGCGTTATGCAAAACTCATAATTTGCAGTTTTATTCAAACCGGGACATTAAAGCGCCGAGTTGGTCCATCATATCAGACACAAGTATTCCTCTTTGGCTGATTTTTGACGCGGCGGCGTCGCCGCACAAACCGTGGATATAAACAGCGCACTTTGCGGCTTCAAAAGCGCTCATTCCCTGAGCAACAAAAGAGCCGATAATTCCGCTGAGCATATCCCCCGTTCCTCCCATAGCCATTGAGGGATTCCCGGTTTGGTTCACAAACACCTTTTCTCCGTCCGTCACAACCGTGTTTGCGCCCTTTAATACAAGAACAACGCCATTCTCCCCTGCAAATTCCTTTGCTGTTTTAATTCTGTTTTCCTGTATCTCGGCAATTGGTTTTGATACCAGCCTGCTCATCTCCATCGGATGCGGCGTCAGAACAACAGGCGCTTTAATCTCCTTAAGAATAGATATGCGCCCATTTATGCAATTTATACCATCAGCATCAAGAATTATCGGAATTTCCGATTCTTTAAGAACAAATTCGCAGAGTTCTTTTGTGTCGTCGTTAACACCCAAACCGCAGCCGATAACAACGCTGTCTGCGCGTGATAACTGCTCTTTAACAAGGTTTATTGCATTTTTTGAAAGTGTTCCCAATGCGTTTTCGGGAGCGGGTTCAAAAACGCACTGCGTTAAATGTGCCGCCGCAAAAGGATAGGCAGAAACGGGGAGCATAAATTTAACAAGCCCTGCTCCGCTTCTCATAGCGGCTTTTGTTGCGATAACGCCCGCACCGAACATATTATAACTTGAGCAAATATTCAACTGACAGCCGAATGTTCCTTTATTTGAATTCATATCCCTCGGAGCAAAGCATTTTTTAACGGCTTCAAACTCAATTGTTTCGGGATAGTTTTCATCATAGCAATCCTCGGGAATACCGATATCAACGGCGCTTATTTCACCGCAAAAAGCGTTTGACGGCGGCTGAATATGAGCGTATTTCAAAGTTGAAATTGCAATTGTTAAATCCGCTTTTATGGCGTTTTTGCAAACTTCGGCGGTTGTTGCGTTGCTGCCGCTCGGAGTGTCAACCGAAATAACCTTTGCCGCGCTTTCATTAACCGCTTTAAAGACCTTATCAAAAGGTGCTCTTGCCTCGCCGTGGAAACCGATACCGAAAATGCAGTCAACAATGAAATCGGCATTTGCGCTCTTTTCTGTAAAGTACTCAACCTTTACGCCGCTGCTTTCAGCCTGTTCAAAGTACATAAGCGGTTCGGCGATTGAAGGCGCTTTATCAGCAAGAACAATTCTGGCGTTTGCGCCATAGCAATAAAGCAGCCTTGCGATAACAAAGCCGTCGCCCGCATTTTTGCCGTTTCCGCAAAAAACGCAAACGCTCGCGCCCTTTATTTCATTTTCAAATTTCTTTATGATTTCGCTGAAGCAGGCACATCCCGCTTTGAGCATCAATTCAGCCTCGGTTGAATATCTTTCAAAGCATCTCTGCTCAACAAGTCTTATTTCATCACCGTTTAAGATTCTCAATTTAAGCCCCCACTTTATTGCATACTGTCAAATTTCCGCTGTTAATAATATACATCATTTCAATAAAACATTCAATAGTCGGGTAATCAGGGAACATAACAACACAATAAACACGGAATTTGTTCCCTGATTTGCAAAAAATGCCCTCGGCATTTTTACCGAAGGCATTTTATGCATTTATCGCAATTCG
>JAFYFO010000281.1 GCA_017543725.1 Eubacterium sp. | reverse complement strand
TGCATCTCTCAACCAGTTCATACTGGTGAAGATGCCCGTCTGAATTAAGCGTGTGGAGATGAGTATCGCCTTTAAACCATCGTCTTTCCATAACTTTGCTCCTTTTTTATTTAAGAAATATTTGCAGATAGAAGTCTTAATGAATGAAGAATTAAGAGTGAAGAGGATTGATGAGTTAAGAATTAAGAGTGAAGAGTGAAGAATTTCGGGTCTTGCAGACGGCAATTATATTTCGGGAGGGCGCGGAGACCCTCCCCTACAATTTCTATTGTCCGAGCGCCTGCACAAGTAACCAAAATTCGTCATTCGTAATTATAAAAGCCCCGCGGTTTGCGGGGCTTTATTTATGATGTTTTGTTATTAACAGATGTTGCGTTAACATACTGAGTTCCCGGTTCGGGGCGTTTGCCTGTTTTGGCAACAATCAATTCCTCGCAGGTAACAAGTTGATATCCCTCTTTTATAAGTTTGGGAACCATTTTTTTAACAGCGGCGGCGGTTGAATCGTATATCTCGTGCATAAGGATTATATCGCCGTCTTCAACATTTTTAATAACTGCGTTATAAACTTTGTCCGCATCTCTGTATTTCCAATCCTGAGTGTCAAGCGACCAATAGTAAAGCGGCATATTCTCTGCCTTACATTCGTTTCTTATCGTTGAGGTTGTGTTTCCTCCGGGTGAGCGAAATGCGGTTGGATACTGCCCTGTTATATCGTAAATCGCTTTAGAGCATTTCTTGATATCGTCGGGAGTAACATTCTTTCCGTAGTGATTGTGGTCCCAGGTGTGGTTTGCAAGTTCACAGCCGAGTTCAGCCTTCCTCTTGATGTTTTTCGGATGGTCTTTAACATTCTTTCCAACCATAAAGAAGGTTGCTCTTGCGCCGTATTTTTCAAGAACATCAAGAATCTTATCGGAAGCGCTGTTATATCCGGGTCCGTCGTCAAAAGTCAGCGCAATCATTGGCTTATCCTTATTAATATCGCTCGACATACTGACCTTTTCCTGAATTTCGGCGGAAGCAACATTGCTCCATTTGCCATATATTGTTTGTTTGCCGTAAACAATATATGTTCTGACTCTTGCGCTGTATGTTTTCTTTGTTTTAAGCGATTCAACGGTTTTTGAGGATTTTGCCTTATCCTTGATATTAACTGTTTTTGCCGCTGAAAAATCTTTTCCGTCGCCCAAAACATATTGAAGTTGATATCCTGATGCTTTGCTGTTTATATTCCACTTAACCTCAAGTAATCCCGCGTCAGGCGACTGAATGTTTTCAATTTTCTGGGTTTCGGGAAGGGTGCATGCCTGAACTTCGGGATGAACCTTGCTTTCAACGGTTTTATCACCACTCTTATAGGCTGTTATATAAAATTTATAAGGCGTTGCCTGGCTGAGTTTATCAAGCGTGTATTCCTTTGTTTTGGAATCCTTAATTTGAGCAGCCTTTTCAAAATCGCTGCTTCCTTGCTCGGCTTTATAAATAATATATCCGTCCGCCGAAGAAACCTTCTTCCATTCAAACGCAACTGCGCCCGATGAAGTTTTAACAACTTCAAATTTTTCAACATCTGAAACGGTTTGAGACTGAATAACAGCCATTGCCGAAAAGGCGGCTATTATTATCAGTATTATTAATAAAACTCCTGCAATTCTTATTTTCTTTGCCATAACTAATCTCGCTTCTTTATATCAACATTTAATCAAATATTATTATACTACCAAATTCATATTAATTCAATGCTGAATATTATGATTTATAGTTAAATTATTTTTGATTTTTCATAAAAAATGTTAAAAATATTTTGTACAATTGTATTGATATTAAATAATCACTATGCTATAATATTGCTGGCAATCTCCAAATAATATGAGGATGGTTAAAAAAATGTCGAAAAAAACTAAGGAGTTATTGGTCTCAGCGTTTCTCGATTTTATTAATGATGAAGAATTTGATAAAATAACCGTTACGGATTTGGTTGATAAGTGTTCAATAAGCCGCCAGACTTTTTATTATCATTTTGAAGATATTCATAATATGCTTGTCTGGGCTTTCGGGCAGGAAATAAGCCTGATTTGCGATAGTCAGGACCCCGATGATTGGGAGAAAACAGAAAAGAAATTCATTGAGTTTTTCAAAAAATACGATATGCTTTTGAGAAAATCCATCAAGTCAACCGATTTTCTTTTTGTTATCAATCTTATTGATAAAAGTTTTTATGATTTCATAACTTCATATATTTCAATAAAACGCAGAAACGAAGCGAATTTCGGAAAAAATGCGGATTATGTTATTTCATACACTGCAGGGGCTTATACCTCGCTTGTTCTGAAAACAATTCAATGCGAAAAAAGCAATTATGAAACGATTATAAATAATCTTTCAACCTCACTTAAAGGAATATGAAAAATCTGTCTCAATTGAGCCGGATTTTTTTAGTTGTTGGTTTTTGGAACTAAAAATGGAAAACAGGGGCGCGGATTTGTTGCGCCCCTGTTTTAATTGATTATATACCGAAGAAATCCTCTGCATTCTTGATTGAATTATATTTTCTTGAAGTCAGAGTTGAAACGGTTTTTCCGTCCTCTTCTTCATAAAGGGATTGCTTTTGTGTGTCTATTTTATAATAAGTGCTTTCCGTTGCCTCTCCGTTATCAAGAACTGCAAAGCCGTTTTCAATCTTGTATTTTCCGTTATAGGTTGTTATTTCCCAACTTGCAGAGCCGTTTTTATAATAATTTGTTGAAACATAGGAATTATCCTTGTTGAATTTTATTGCCGAAATAATATATTCTTCCTCGGTCTGAACAGGCTGAGTAAACCAATATGAGTTATAAATGAAATCAACGGAATCAGATGAAGATGTTTGCGTGCTTTCAGTTGTTGTTTGCGCCTCGGTTGTTTGAGTTTCATTTGATGGGGAAGAAGTTGTTTCCTGCTCCTGGCTATGGTCAAAAATCAAATCGGAAGCGCTGCCGCTGATGTTTGCTTCAAAAGAAACAGGCTGAAGATATGTGAAAGTTTCATCACTTCCGTTAAAACTGAAAGTCATTTCAAAAGTGTAGGTGTTTTCTCCGCCTTTAACATCAAGGTCGTAGGTTTTGAAGAAAATTGCCCTGAAAGAAGAATCAATATTCTTCGTGTATTCATAGTTTCTTGAAACAGGCTCTTTTTTATCGGCTGATTTATCTGTTTTATCATAGTCATAAAGATTAACGCCGTGAATGAATTCAATATTTGATTTCTCTTCAAGAAGAACAAAGATAACCTTTTCATCATCGTTTATTATTCCGCTTCCGGTTTTAAAACTGAGTTCGGGAGCCTTTGAAGGCGGGTTATAAATATTAGTGAAATAATAAAATGCTCCGCCTGCGATTATTATCAGGGTGAGAAGCAGGCTCAGAAAGCGAATGGCAAAATTGCTTTTTTTATTATTCTTCCTTCTTCTGTTATCAAAATCTTCGCCTGATGAAATATCAATCATTGAATCATCATCGGTTGAAAGAACATATTCAATTTTTCTATTGTCTATCATAGCGCCGCAGTTCGGGCAGATGTTTTCGTTTTCGCCGATTTTCATTCCGCAGTTTTTGCACTTCATAGATTTTCACCTCAGACATAATATACCACTAATTTGCGCAATATACAATAATTTATCTTGCTTTTTCTTTTTTATATGATATAATAGCACGGTCGGTTAAAAATCGGCAAAGCGGTACTTGGCACAACCCGCTCTAAAAAAACTAAGGAGAAAACTAAATATGAAAAACAAAAGCACAAAATCACTCGTTAAAACCGCAGTTATCGCCGCGCTCAACGCAGCCTTAACCTACGCCCAGGCGTTTATTTTTCCGGGCTCAACAACCGCCGCAGTTCAGTTTCGCGTTTCGGAATCGCTCAGCGTTCTGGCGCTGTTTATGCCCGAGTCAATTCCGGGGCTGACTATCGGATGCATTCTTTCAAATCTGTATTCAATAGGGCAGGGGCTTCCGCTTGATATGATTTTCGGCTCGCTTGCAACGCTCGGCGCAACAGTTTGCATCCGGCTTTTAAGAAATGTCAGAATTGCAAAATATCCTCTGCCGTCAATGCTTATGCCCGCTATATGGAACGGCGTTGTTATCGGATGGGAAATTGAAACATTCTTTATCGAAGGAAAATTCAGTTTCAGCAGTTTTCTTGTTCAGGGCGGATTGGTTGCTCTGGGTGAACTGGGAGTTATGCTCATTCTCGGAACAATCCTTTATTTCACGATTACAAAAAGAAATCTTGATAAAAAGTATTTAACTAAATAGTATAGGAGAGCAGACAGAGGCGTTTGGAATCCGAACCAAGTTAGGTTATACCCTTTATATAAAGTCTGAAATACAAGAGCCGCGACTTACGCCGCGGCTCTTGTATTTGGTGGAGTAAAATTTATGTAAAAAATCTAAATATATTTAAGACCTTTCGGTCGTTAAATAACTATATGTCAAGCCCGTTTCCGAGCATTGCTTTTTATATATTGAAGCCTGAATTATCAGGCGTTATCGTTATATGTAAATGAGGGTGACTTAGTTGATTATCAGTCGTTGTCCCTCAACTGCACTTCATTATAATCAAGTTTTTTTAAAATGCAAGACCTTTTTTGCAACTTCTATCCATATGTCATATTCAACAACGA
>JAFYFO010000025.1 GCA_017543725.1 Eubacterium sp. | reverse complement strand
GCCATGATGTTTCCTCCTTATTCTTGTTCAAGAAGCTGCAACAAAGCCGACATTCTCGGGTCAACCTCTTTTTCGCAGCTGCATTTTTCCTTGTTTAAGTTCTTACCGCACTTCGGACATAATCCCTTGCAATCTTCGCTGCAAAGCATTTTTTGCGGAAGAAAGAGTTGGATTTCCTGAAAAATATAGTCGTCTAAATCAAGAGTTTCATTTTCAACGACAACAAAATCATCGAAATCGTCATCCTCGTTTTCAAGTTTGCGAACAACTATTTTGTTGATATCGAAACTGTACTTCCTCTCAAAATCTTCGGCGCATCTGTCGCATATTCCGAAGAAATCAAAAGAAATGTTAAGGTCCATATAAACAACATCAACTTTGCAATACACCCTTCCTTTAACGAAAACACCGTTTTTGAGTGGCTTATAGGTGCTGTATTCAAAATCGTCAAAAGAAAGTTTTTCATCAATTTCAAAAGATTCGTTATTGAAATTAAATAAATCGGAAAATTTCAGTTGCATATATATCCACCTTTAGATTGCATATGATATTATATATATAAGAATTCAATTTGTCAATAGTTAAATTCAAAAGAAAAAAGTTTTGGGCGGGTTTGAAACCCGCCCAAGATTATCTGATTAAAGAACTTCGCAGAAATCAAAGATTTCAACCGGTAAATCTTCTTTATCACAACTGATTGTGAAATAGAAATTAGTATCGGTTGCGTTGCTGAGATTGGTCAGCATTTCAAAGAACTGAGGAAGTTTTTCATATTCCCTGCCAACAATTTTGAAAGTTGCGTCAACAAGAATATCCGTTACATCATAGTTTCCTGCGCAGATACCTGCAAGGTATCCGTAGAAAGCCTTATGACCGCTGATAGCATATGTGTCAGTTTCCAAAAGACGAGCCTTTGAGGAAACATCATAAGTTAATTTAGGTTCTTTCTCAACGCAAACAACATTTCCGTCAGAATTTTCAACGCACAGGTTAACGAGATCAATGAGTTTCTTTGTTTTTCCCGAACCTTTGTTTCCGATGATAAGTTTAATCATTTTTAATCCTCCTGAAATTAGGTAAACTTAATTACAAATATATACTATCACAAACCTAATTGTTTTTCAAGTTTTTCTTTTTCATTTTCATAACCGGGTTTTCCGAGCAGAGCAAACATATTCTTCTTATAACTCTCAACACCCGGCTGATTAAAAGGATTAACGCCGAGAATATAACCTGAAACGGCGCAAACTTTTTCGAAGAAATAAATAAGTTCGCCGATGCTTTCCTCGTTAATTTTTTCAGATTCTATTATAAGATTCTGAACTCCGCCCTCTGTGTGAGCAAGAAGAGTTCCAAGCCTTGCCTTATCGTTAACGGTGCTCATATTCTCTCCTGCAAGGAAATTAAGTCCGTCGATATTGCCCTCCTGCTCTTTGATAACATATTCGCTTTGAGGCTTTTTGAAATTAATAACTGTTTCAAACATAAGCGAAGCGCCGCTTTCCTGAATGAACTGACCGAGAGAATGAAGGTCTGTTGAGAAAACGCAGGATACCGGGAACAATCCCTTGCCGTCCTTGCCCTCGCTTTCACCGAACAACTGCTTGAGCCATTCGTTAAACATAGCCATTGAAGGCTCATAGGAAACAAAACATTCAAGTTTCTTACCGTTGTTATAAAGTATATTTCTTGCAGTGGCATATTTTAAAACGGCGTTTTCATTGAAATCATATGAAGAAAACTCCTTCATAGCGTTTTGAGCGCCTGCCATAAGCAAATCAATATCAATTCCCGCAACTGCAATAGGAAGAAGTCCAACCGCTGTTAAAACGGAATATCTTCCGCCGACATCATCGGGAACAACGAAAGTTTCATATCCTTCTTTATCTGCAAGACCTTTGAGCGTTCCTTTTGCTTTATCGGTTGTGCAGAATATTCTTTTCGCCGCTTCCTTTGGTGAATACTTTGAATTAACAAGTTCTCTGAAAACTCTGAAAGCGATTGCAGGCTCAGTTGTTGTTCCGCTCTTTGAAATAACATTAACGCAGATATCCTTATCCTTGCAAAGTGAAACTATTTCATTGAGAGAAGTCGAGCTGATTGAGTTTCCGATAAAGAAAATCTGAGGAGTTTCTTTTGCAAGAAGATTATAGTTTGAAGATTTAAGCGCTTCAATAACCGCTCTTGCTCCGAGATACGAACCGCCGATTCCGATAACAACAAAAACATCGCAGTTATTCTTTATATATTCGGCTGCATTTTTAATTCTCTTAAACTCTTCTTTGTCATAATCCTCGGGAAGAGTGGTCCAGCCGAGAAAATCATTTCCCTCACCTGACTTTTCATCAAGGGTTTTAAGCGCCGAAAGAGTTTTATCTTTAATTGAATCAAGTGAGTTATGGCTCACCAAATTTGCATATTTAAAGTTAAATTTAACAGACATAATTTTATACCTCTATACATTATTGCTCACTATTCTACAACATATCGTTACAAAAATCAACAAAAATCTATATATTATATTTTGCACAGCAAATCTTTAAATATTGAAATGGCTGTTACCTTTGAAATTGAGTTAGGAGAAATAAGTTTAACTTTTGCAAGAATTTTGTTTTTATCCTTGATTTTAACCCAGCCGAGTTCATCATATTTTTCAACGGGAGCGCTGACTGT
>JAFYFO010000280.1 GCA_017543725.1 Eubacterium sp. | reverse complement strand
TATGAACTTGATTTAGTTTTAAGAAACAATATTACAACTGAAGATTATCCCGACGGTTTCTATCATCCGCATCCGGAGTATCATCATATAAAAAAGGAAAATATCGGTCTTATTGAAGTTATGGGACTTGCTGTCCTTCCTTCGAGACTTAAAAATGAAATGACACTTCTTAAAGAGGCAATTCTTAATAATGATGATATTTCGGAAAATGAAGTTATATCCAAACACGCTGAATGGGCAAAGATGCTGAAAACAAAATATGATATCAATGAAAACAATATTGATGAAATTATCAGAGATGAAATCGGCATGATTTTCTCCGCAATTCTTGAGCAATGCGGCGTATTTGAGCGCAATGAAAAAGGAAAAGAACAATTCCTGAAATTTATTGAAAGTGTTTGAATAATATGAGTGATATTTATGTTCTCGGCAGTATGAATATGGATATGACGGTTGTTTCACCGAGATTCCCGGAATTAGGTGAGACAATAAACGGCTATTCATTTTCAACTGCTCACGGAGGAAAAGGAGCGAACCAGGCGGTTGCTGCGGCAAGACTCGGTGCAAAAGTCAATATGTGCGCTTGCATAGGTAAAGACGCCAACGGAAATGAACTTAAAAACGCTCTCAATGATGAAGGAATAAACACGGATTATGTTTTTGAAAGCGATTGCGCAACAGGCGCCGCTGTAATAACTTTGGTTGACGGAGATAATACGATTATAGTTGCAAAAGGAGCAAACGCCGAGGTAAGCATTCACCAGGCTGTATTTTTTCTTAAAGATTCCAAGCCCGGTGACATTTTGCTGACTCAGTTGGAAACTGATTTTGAAACTGTTAAATTTGCTTTGCAAACTGCAAAAAACAAAAAAATGATTACCGTTCTTAATCCCGCTCCGGCAGATTCCGATTCCTCGTTATTATGCGAATATTGCGACTATATTATTCCCAATGAAACAGAATTGAGAACAATCAGCGCTTCGGAAGATATTGATTATTCGCTTAAACTTATAAAAGATAAATTCGGTTGCTTCCCGATCGCTACTCTCGGCTCTCAGGGCTGCGCGTTTTATTCTGAAAACGGTGTAAAATATCTACCTTGTGAAAAGGTAAAAGCTGTTGATACAACAGGGGCAGGGGATACATTCTGCGGCGCGTTCTGCACTGCGCTTTCAAACGGATGGCAAACAGAAGACTGCCTGAAATTCGCTTTGAAATGCGCTACAATATCCGTTACAAGAAAAGGCGCGCAACCGTCGATTCCTTATTTGAAAGAGATAAATTAATCATTGAATTATCAAAACCGCCGATGATATTTTCAACGGCGGTTATTTTTTGTATATACATTTGGTAGTGGGCTTCCCTTGACATTGCAACAATATGTGGTATAATGCTATCGGTAAAAATTGCACTTTTTTTCGGAGGATAGTTTTAAATGCCTAAAAAACCCGAATATAATAACGAAAGCATTAAAACATTAAAAGACGAACAACGAGTAAGACAAAAGCCCGCTGTCATTTTCGGTTCAGACGGAATTGACGGCTGTCAGCACGCTGTTTTTGAAATTGTTTCAAACTCTGTTGACGAAGCCAGAGAAGGTTACGGAAATAAAATAATCGTTACAAGATTTGCCGATAAATCAATTGAAGTGCAGGATTTCGGCAGAGGTATTCCGGTTGATTATAACAACACCGAAAAAAGATATAACTGGGAACTTGTTTTCTGCGAACTGTATGCGAGCGGTAAATATGACAACGGTGAAAACGGAAACTATGAATTTTCACTCGGAACAAACGGTTTGGGTCTTTGCGCCACTCAATACGCTTCAGAGTATATGGAAGCGGAAGTTCATACAGGCGGTTTTAAATATCTTCTTAATTTCAAGAAGGGTAAGCCTGTCGGAAAAATGATA
>JAFYFO010000279.1 GCA_017543725.1 Eubacterium sp. | reverse complement strand
TCCGTAATCATACATATCTCCCGGCCCGGTGATAGTAACGATTCCCGTGCTGTCATCAAATTCCCACGTCAAGTCTGTGCCGCACATACCGCTCTCCGGTACAGCTGAAGCCGTCAAGCAGGTTAATCCCGGAAGCAATGAAAGCATCAGAACGGAAGCAATCAGTAAAGATACAAGGCTTTTAGATACAACATTTATTCTCATTAAGCATGTCTCCTTTAATCAGTTGTTGAATGCATTGATAGTAAACTCTGTGAACTCACCTTTAACGGCTGTATAATCGACTTTTTCTCTAACATTACAGATCTCCCAATCGCCTACGGTCTGTGCAATAGTTCCAATATCTTCAATTTTTAAGACCGTTCCGTTTTCAACAATCACAATCTTGGAATAAATCTCGTTACCTTCATAATCAACAAATTTAAGCTTCAGTCCGGCAATATTTCCCCCGTCCGGTCCGCAATCGAGTATGGTGGCGTTTCCCGCGTTTTTTCCGGCAAGCAAGTTGACAGTCCCCTCATCCCCATCGGTTTTGCCATACTTATAAGTGCAATTATCAAAAGCCTGCTTAATTGTTTGACCCCCGGCAAAACAGCTGACAAATTCTTTCATGAAATCACGGCTGTAATTCGAAAAAACATCACCTTTAAAACCTATAACCGCTTTTGCGCCGGCATCAATAAAAGCTTTTGCAAGCGCTTCGCTGTATTTTTCCTTGCCAAAAGCACAGCAGCTCTCGAGGAAAACCACGCTGTTATCTATCTTTTTGCTTTTAAAGAATGAAGGAAACAGTACTCCGTATTTTTCAGCACTGACAGCAGAAATCTTTCCGTCGACATAATCAATGACTGCATCGATAATTCTTCCGGTATTTTTTTCCTTTAAATCCGCTTTGAACATATCCCCATCGGAATAACCGGGAAGCTGAATATACGGAGTGTTGTTCAAATAAACATTTCCGTGACATGAAAAGCACAGGAAATAAAGTCCTTCAAGATTTCTGCAAGACTCGTATTCTGCATTTGTAATGCTGACACCGTAGTATTTTTGATAATCATTTATCAAAGACTGGTATTCAACGCTTTTGCCGAATCCTTCAAGAGTCATAAAATGTGAACTGCCGGCATTTTTCTCCGTGTTACCTTGTTTAAGCCTGACCCCGCCTATTATATTCTCTCCTGAATCAAGTTTATATTCAAACCAATAAGCATCTTCATTACTGTCATATTCAGGATTGCTGATTATATCTTTATCTTCAAGCTTTTTCAGTTCTTTATCAATAATCTTCTTTTTCTCGTCAACAGTATCTTCACCTTTAACTGAATCTGTTTTGGCGGCAGTGTTATACTCTGTTGATTCAATTGTTTCTTCCAGGGTTTTATCAACTTCATCGACATTTTTTTGATCATTTTCAGAAAGGCCGCAATCATAAACAACCGAAATATCAAAAGAGCAATCCACTCCGTCAAACTTTATCGATATCTGTGACCTGTTTTCAAAGATCTCATTTTCGCTGTTCAGGGAAACTGCGGATTTTTCCTCATCAGAGAGCTTTTTAAATGTTTCGTTTCGGCTGAAGAGATTTCCGAAAAAGAATAAAATTTTCTTAAAGAAGCTTAATTTTGCACCGGATCCCAACTTTGCCCTGAATGTAAATGACGTTGAAGAACCGGAACCGTCTTTGCTGAGTTTCACAACTCCTGATTTACAGCTTTCACCCCGGGGGAGCTTACAATCTCCGGAAAAAGCTGAAATCATCAGTTTATCAATATCAAAGCCATATTTATTTGTAACTTTTATTATTATTTCTGCCGTGTCATTGTAATTATAAACCCCTTTGGTCGGTACTGCCTCAATCACGAGTCCGTTTTCAGTATCTCCCGG
>JAFYFO010000278.1 GCA_017543725.1 Eubacterium sp. | reverse complement strand
TATTATTGTTGGAGGAATTATGTCAAACAGAATTAAGGTATCCGTACCGAAAATGCAAAACAAAGGCGATTCTATCAAAAACGCCATTGTGGAATCGATGCAGTCGATTAAAGAGCTTGAAAACTCCATTTCAGCCCTCAATACCAATTGGGAGGGTATTGCATGGGAGGCTTATAAAAGGCAGTTCTATGATGATATTCAATATATTTATGAAACCTATAATATGCTGTATCGTTATCTTGATGAATTATCAACGGCGGAACAAACATATGCCGATTGCGACAACCAAAACTTTAACGAATTAAAAAACGTAAGAATATAACTTAAGAAAGGAAGCGAACAATATGGCAAGTCAGGCTGGAATCAGCTTAAAAGTTACTCCTGAAATATTGGTTTCAACTGCCGGACAGGTTAAGGGCAGCATAAGCAAAACAGAGGCTTCGTTTCGAAATCTTGAAGCAGAGGTAAAATCCGTAAGGTCCTTCTGGGAAGGCGATGGAGCAAACCAGTTTGTTCAGGCGTTTTTAGTACGTTCAGACAGAATTAACACATCCATTCGCAGATTTATGGAAGATGTTAACGACCTTGAAAAAATGGCGGGCGTTTATGTTGCAGCCGAAAATTCCGCAAAAGAAACAATCGAGCTTCTCAGCAGCGATGTTATAATTTAGCGGAGGTGGAAAAGTGGCATTGATTAACATAAATTATCGAGAAGTTATCAGAAAAGCAGAAGAGCTTGAATCGCTGGCGGCTGAGCTCAACCGTACGTGCGAGGGCTTGCAGAATCTGATGAGCATTTCATATTCAAACTGGACAGGCGACACAGCCAATCAGTATACAAATAAAATTAAAGGGCTTTATGTTAAAACCAAATCACAGGCAAACAGCCTTTCCCAAACAGCAGGTGCGCTGCGAAGAAAAGCCGAATTCTACAATATGATTGAATCTTCGTTCGGAGGAAAGCGATGAAGCGTTTCGAAAAGAATCAGAAAACAAAAAAGACAATTATTAAAAGTATTATAAGGACTGTTATTATGGCATTAACATTAACAACATTATTAACCGCTTGCGCAGGCAATGAAGCAAGAGAAGCAAAAGCAAAGGAATTATTAAGCGAAAAATATGGAAAACAGTTTGAGATTTCGGAAATCTACAGACAGGGGCTCACGCTTCCTTATTTTGAAGCATGGGCTTATGATACCGAAAATCCCGACCTTGTTTTCAGCGTTACAGTTGATTTAGAGGGCGAGGGTTTTTCGGATACTTATGTGCAAAAATGCGTTTGTTCAAAGATATCCGACAGCGTCAGCATGCATCTTGATGATTTCCCCGGAACTTTTTTTGTCAACACAGAAACACAGGGAATGCAGCCATATGCGGATAACCCCAATATCGATGTTAAAGGATACTGGGAGCTTAACAGCGATAATCAGTTTGTAATTTCGGTATTCTCCGTTCCTGAAACTTCGGATATAAGAATGGTTTATCAGAGCCTTAACGATATTCTTTCGGATATTTCATATCTGGATGCAAAGGTAAATTTCTATATTGTTGACAATGAATCATTGCAGAAGGTTCAGGATTATTTTGAAACCTACGATAAATCATATATGGATTTTGAAAAAGAAGCATTGAAATATGCTCAGGTTCAGTTAACATATCAAAACGGAACACTTATAACAAGTGCAGATGAGTTTGAAAAGGAAGTTGGGGCAGCGTTATGAGCAAGGCAGCCAAAAACGATGAGCTAATGATGATTGCAACGCAAGTTGCATATCTGAATTGTGCAGAAGGAAAAACAGTAAAACAAAATATTGATTCAATAATTAATTCATATAAAAACAATCCTCATCCAACAGCGGCAGATACTGCGCAGTATAATACTGCGGTTAATCTTAGGGAGCGTTTGCAGAACGATAATCTTTCGCAGTGCAACGACTGGGTTGTCAGAGAAACCTGCGATTGCAATAATCAAAACGGCTTTTACGGTTGTTTGATTGATACTAA
Organism: Eubacterium sp.; assembly: GCA_017543725.1. Classification (GTDB taxonomy): domain Bacteria; phylum Bacillota; class Clostridia; order Oscillospirales; family Acutalibacteraceae; genus Eubacterium_R. Next base: position 35 of record JAFYFO010000278.1, on the reverse strand, counting down.
CGACGGTGATGCAATACTCGGTTTTCGAGGAAGCG
>JAFYFO010000277.1 GCA_017543725.1 Eubacterium sp. | reverse complement strand
GGGAAGTCGGAGCGGAAGCTCTTCATAGGGAACCGCAACAAGTCCGCAATCGGGGCAATGAACAATCGGAATCGGTTCGCCCCAATATCTCTGGCGGTTGAACGCCCAGTCCTTCATCTTATACTGAACTCCGCCTTCGCCTATTCCTTTTTCAGCAAGGAAATCAATCATTTTTGCGATTGAGTCTTTCTTGTTATCAAGACCGTTGAGGAATTCGGAGTTAACCATTTCACCGTCGCCCGTATATGCTTCAACGCTGATATCACCGCCCTTGATAACCTCGATGATATCAATGCCGAATTTCTTTGCGAATTCCCAGTCTCTCTGGTCGTGAGCGGGAACAGCCATTATAGCGCCCGTTCCGTAGCCCATCATAACATAATCGGAAATAAACACAGGGATATCTTTTCCGTTAACGGGATTCTTAGCCGTTAAGCCCTTGATTTCAACGCCCGTTTTATCCTTAACAAGTTGAGTTCTTTCAAACTCGGTTTTCTTTGCACATTCCTTGCGGTATTCCTCGATAGCGTCCATATTCTGAATTTTATCGGAATATTTATCAATAAGCGGATGCTCGGGAGCGATAACCATAAATGTAACGCCGAAAAGAGTATCGGGGCGGGTTGTGTATATTCTGAGTTGCTCGTCAACCTCGTTGACTGAGAAGTTAACAAAAGCGCCGCGCGACTTGCCAATCCAGTTAATCTGCTGGAGTTTAACATTCGGAAGATAGTCAACCTCTTCAAGTCCTTCAAGAAGTTTATCGGCATACTCGGTTATTCGAAGATACCAGACATCCTTTGATTTCTGAACAACATCACTGTGGCAGATATCGCATTTTCCGCCCTGGGAATCCTCGTTCGAAAGAACAACTTTGCAGGAGGGGCAATAGTTAACAAGGGTTTTATCCCTGAAAGCAAGGCCGTTTTCAAACATTTTAAGGAAAATCCACTGGGTCCACTTATAGTAGTTTTCATCAGTTGTGTCGATAACTCTGTTCCAATCAAGTGAAAATCCGACTCTCTTGAGTTGAGAGGTGAACTTTTCGATATTCATATCGGTTACTTTCCTTGGATGAATACCTGTTTTGATGGCATAGTTTTCAGTCGGCAAGCCATATGCGTCAAAACCAATCGGGAATAAAACATTATAGCCCTGAAGTCTTCTCTTTCGGGACACAACTTCAAGTCCCGAATAAGCCTTGATATGACCGACATGCATACCTGCGCCCGACGGATAAGGGAATTCAACAAGGGCATAGAACTTTTCTTTATCGCTGCCGTCAACAGCGTTGAAAGTTCCCTTCTCATCCCAGATATCCTGCCACTTTTTCTCGATTTCTTTAAAATTATAGTCCATAATAAATCCTCCGATAAGAATTGAAAATTTCAGGAGGCTTCGCCCTCACCCATTATATAATCAGGTGCGGATGTGCCGCCATAAATTCTCCATTTTCAATTTTCAATTTGTTTTTTATTCTTTAATTATAAATTCGTCAATATCTATTTTTTCTCCGTCTTCCCAAAGGCGTTCAATCTGATAAAAATCCCTGCCCTTGCCGAGAAGAATATGAATAACAACGCCTGTGTAGTCCATACAAATCCATTCGCTTGTTTTGCCCTCAATATGATGGGGCTCAATTCCCTGCTCCGAAAGTTTGTATTCAATTTCATCGGCGATTGCTTTTAGTTGAGTGTTTGACGAGGCGCTTGCAATAACAAAATAATCGGTTAAAACGGTTATATCGTCAACTTTGATAACTTCAATATCAAGCCCTCTTTTGCTGTCTATCGCCTTAACGGCGGTTTTAACAATTTCAAAATAATTTTCCATATTTGTCCTTTCATTCAGTGTTATTTTTTAGTGTTGCACTTCAAATGATAATGCATCCCCCACCCTTTGACAAGGGAGGCACAGAGGTTAGTTATAATTTTGATAAAACAAAATTATAACAATTTATTGTATCGGGATGAAGCATTCTTTCGTTTGAAACAACATCCCGAATTGTGTATTTAAGCGAATAAAGCATTCCCTCATAGAGATTTTTATCCGTTTTTTCCCTCATAATATCAACATCGGGATAAGTTCTGTCCGCCGAAGTGAAATCGGCAAGATAGATTATCATTTCAAACAGGGTCATATTCTCCCTCCCCGTTGTGTGATATCTTATTCCCGAAAGGATATCTTCATCATCAATCTTCAAAACATTTTTAACATATGCCTCGCCGCTCATCTGATGAAAAATTCTGTGGTTGCCTTTTTCGAAGAATTCCAGCGAATGCCCGTTTTCCTCAATGAGTTTAATCTGCTCATCGTTTGGCATTTCCTTTGTTACATCGTGAAGAATTCCTGCAATATACGCTTTTTCTTCATCTGCGCCGTATTTTTTTGCAAGTTCCCTCGCCTTTTCCGCAACGCACATACTATGGTGGAAACGATAGGGCGAAAGGGTTCTTTTTATCAAATCAATATATTCCTGAGCGTTATACATAAAGATTATTTTCCCTTATATATTTTTCAACATTTTCATCAACAAAGGAGGAAATGTTTTTCTTGCTTTTAATCATATCTCTGAGTTCTGATGAAGATATTTCAAAAACTTCAAAATCGCAGATAACTGCGTTTTCAAGATAACTGTTTTCATTTCTGAATTCAATCAGTTTTTTATAATCCTCGGCGTTTCTTGAAGCGGTGCAAAGCGTTGCCATTTCTGCAATTTCACGAGCCTTATACCAATTATTGAAATATAAAAACTGGTCCGAGCCCATAATAAGAAAGAATTCATCATCGGGATAAAGGCTTTTCAGTTGGCAAAGGGTATCAAAGGTATAACTCTTCCCCTGCCTTTTAAATTCAATATCCGAAATTTCGAATTTTTCGTTTTTCTCTGTTGCAAGAGCCAGCATATTGTTTCTGTTTTCATTTGAGGCAAATTCATCCGAACTTTTATGAGGAGCAACGGCGGTGGGGATGAAAATAACCCTGTCAAGTTTCAAAGAATCAAGATAGTTCTCCGCAAGTTTTATATGTCCGAGGTGAACAGGATTAAAGGCGCCTCCGAAAATTCCCGTTTTCATCAACTTCTGCCCTGTTTCTTTTCTCTGTCGTTTTTATATCTCGGGCGGTCGTATTTTGCATAGGGATTTTTCGCTTCTTTTTCTCTCTGGCGCGCTCTCATTCCCTTTATTTTCGTTTTCTTTTTGGCAGTTGCCTTAGCAGTTCCCGAGCCTCTTTTTTTCTTTTTCTCGGCAATTCTTTCTTCATCTGCCTCACGGTATAAAACAATAACTCCGCCGATAACCTGAATAACTTCCGCTCCGAGCCTTTCGCCGAGTTCGGGGGCAAGTTCTTTCGGGGTTTTCGGGCTTGTTTCAAGATGAACGCGCACTTTTATCAGTTCGCGGACATCAAGGGTATCATCTATCTGAGTTATTAAATTATCCGTTATTCCCTCTTTTCCAATCTGAATAATCGGCTCAAGAACATTTGCCTTAGCGCGAAGCGCCGCTCTTTCTTTTGAAGTCATAATATTTTCTCCCTTCGGTCGAATTGGGTTAAGAATTAAGAGTGAAGAGTGAAGAGTTTTGGTTACTCGCTTCGCTCAAACAATTAATTACTGATACTCGAACACTATTCGTCATTTTTACTGCTGATAATGATACTTGAAAGCATTTTATAAATCTCACAACAATCAGAATAAATTGATTCAAATTCAACATCAGAAATGTAACCCATAGCGTTCAATAATCTGAGCCAATATTTTGTTTCATTTGATTCCTTTAATGCAATATGAGTTTTTGAAATAAAATCGCTTTTGCTCTGCGCACATTGAGATTCCGCAATGTTTGCTCCTATGCTTGTTCCGCTTTTCAATATTTGCTTCGACATAACATATTCTTTTTTGTTTTCAATCAAATAATTATACAAATTAACTATCCTTTTTGCAAAAACGAACGCTTTTTCTTCAACAATACTTTCCATCTTTACCTCATATAATCGGGTGCGGGTGTCCCGCCCGAAACTCTTCACTCTTAACTTTTAACTCTTCACTTAAATCTGTTCTTGCAACGCAACAACTAATTTCCTCAGCGCTTTTCCTCTGTGTGAGATTTTGTCTTTTTCCTCTGCGGTGTATCTGCCGAAGGATTTTTTGTCAACGAGGAATAAGGGGTCGTAGCCGAAGCCCTCATTGCCGTCGCGCTCAAAGCCGATAAAACCATAGCACTCGCCCTGAACATTGATTTCTTTTCCGTCGGGAAAAATGCAGCAAATGGCGCAGGCATAGTGAGCGCCTCTTTTTTCCATCGGAACGCCCTGAAGTTTTTCAAGAAGAAGGTCGTTGTTGTCTTCATCATCACCGCCTGAAAATCTTGCTGAATAAACGCCCGGCGCTCCGCCGAGGTAATCAACGCAGATTCCGCTGTCGTCAGCAATTGCGGGCATATTTGTTGACTTGCAGGCGGCATATGCTTTAATTCTTGCATTTCCCTCAAAACTATCTGCGTCTTCAACAACATCATCAAGAGTTATGCCGAGCATTTTCGCAGTTTTAACATTTATTCCGAGAGGGGAAAGAATTCTCTGCATTTCAACAAGTTTTTTCTTATTATTTGACGCTAAAATAAAATCCATATGGTTTTCTCCGAAAACAATTTAAAATTGAAAATTGTGGGCGTGACACCCGCACCCGATTATATAATGGAGCAAAGCGACCCGAAATTTTGCATTTTGCATTTTGCATTTTCAATTATAATCATTCTTCAATTCCTGTTACAAAATTCTCCAATGTTTCATCGTCCTCGTGGGTTGGTTTCATATCAAAGAGTGCCGAAGCGAAGGCGTCTGCGTCAAAGGGCTGCAAATCGTCTATCTGCTC
>JAFYFO010000276.1 GCA_017543725.1 Eubacterium sp. | reverse complement strand
TCAGCAGCGTTGTTCTCTTCAACGCATTATTTATATTTGTTAGGTATTATAATTAATAATTATTCATTTGTCAAGAAAATTTTTCATTATTTTTTCTTACATCTGAAATTTCTTGATGTATTCATCAATGCAGTGCTGAATTATGTTTTCAGCCTCCTGCCGCGGCTGAACCTCGGTTACATATGTTTCCTTTCCCTGCTCAAGAGTTTTATAAACCTTGAAGAAATGCTGAATTTCTTCAAATCTGTGGGAAGGAAGCATATCAATATTATTATAAACATTATAATTTGGGTCGTTAACGGGAACGGCGATTATTTTTTCGTCTTTCGCGCCGCCGTCTTCCATAATAAGAACGCCAATCGGAGTACATTCAACAATCGTCATAGGAAGAATTGCTTCACTGCATAAAACAAGAACATCGAGCGGGTCGTTATCGCTTGCATAGGTTCTTGGAATAAAACCGTAGTTTGCAGGATAATGGGTTGAGGTGAAAAGAACTCTGTCGAGTTTGAGCATACCCGTTTCTTTATCGAGTTCATATTTATTCTTTCCGCCCTTTGAAATTTCAATAACGGCATAAAATCTGTCTTTCTTGATTCTTTTAGGCGAAATATCGTGCCAGATATTCATATTTTCCTCCAATTATTCCTCGTTGTCTTCCGTTTTTGCTTCTTCGTTATTAAACGCTCTGATAACATCATCCGCGCTTGTGTTTGAAGTTGTTTCATCGCTTTGAACTTCGGTTTCCTCAAGCGCTTCCTCGATTATTTCTTCTTTTTCGGGAAGTTTGCCTTCAGTCATAAGCGAGAGGAATTCATCGCCGTTAATCTTTTCTCTTTGCATAAGTGTTTTTGCAACAAGTTCAAGTTTATCATAATGCTCTTTGAGAATCTTTTCGCAAGCGGAATATGCGTTTCGCATAACTCTTTCGATTTCATCATCAATTCTCTTTGATGTTTCGTCGCTGTAGTTCTTAACGGTTCCGTAGTCCCTTCCGAGGAAAACTTCGCCGCTTCCGCTGTCGTAAACAACCGGACCGACTTCATCGCTCATTCCGTATTTTGCAACCATATCCCTGCAGATTTCGGTTGCTCTCTGGAGGTCGTTTGAAGCGCCTGTTGAAATATCGCCGAGCGCAAGCGCTTCAGCAACTCTTCCGCCGAACATTGAAATAAGATTGCCGAGCATATCTTTTTTCGAGGTGTAGTTTTCTTCATCGGGGGTGTACCAGGTGTAGCCGCCTGCTCCGAGACCTCTCGGAATGATTGAAATTTCCTTAACTTTATCATGCCCTTCAACATAGAACGAAGAAACCGCGTGGCCCGCTTCGTGATATGCTGTCAGTTTCTTTGCTTTCTCGCTGTATTTATGGGATTTCTTCTCTGTTCCGATTTCAACTCTTGACGCAGCGTCTGCAATATCCTGAGCGCTGATTGCCTTCTTGCCGTTTCTGACGGCAATAATAGCCGCCTCATTGAGAAGGTTTTCAAGGTCCGCACCGGTGAAGCCCATAGTGTCTTTAGCGATTTCGTGAAGGTCAACATCGGGACCCATCGGTTTATTCTTTGCGTGAACTTTGAGTATTTCTTCCCTGCCCTTAGCGTCGGGACGGTTAACGGTTATCTGACGGTCGAATCTTCCGGGTCTGAGAAGCGCGGGGTCGAGAACATCGGGGCGGTTTGTTGCTGCGATAATAATAACGCCGCTGTTTGTTCCGAAGCCGTCCATCTCAACAAGAAGTTGGTTGAGCGTTTGCTCTCGTTCATCGTTTCCGCCGCCCATTCCTGCGCCTCTGTGGCGTCCTACGGCATCTATTTCATCAACAAAAACGATTGCGGGCGCTTTTTTCTTAGCCTGGTCAAACAAGTCGCGGACACGGCTTGCACCGACGCCGACATACATCTCAACGAAATCAGAGCCTGAAATAGATAAAAACGGAACGCCCGCTTCGCCTGCAACGGCTTTTGCAAGGAGCGTTTTACCCGTTCCCGGAGGGCCGACAAGAAGAACGCCCTTCGGAATTCTTGCGCCGAGTTCGGTATATTTCTCAGGCTGTTTGAGGAAATCGACAAGTTCCTGAAGTTCGCTTTTTTCCTCGTCGCAACCTGCAACATCTTCAAATGTTTTATCACTGTCTTCGGAATCGTTTTTGGTTTTAATCTTTCCGAAACTCAGGGTTCTGTTTGTTTCATTGCCGATTGTGCTGCCCATTTTTCTTATCAGCCAGACGGCAATAACAACAAGAAGAAGTCCCATAAGCATTGAGGGGAGCATACTCAGGAGAATTGAACTTCCCCTGCCCTTTT
>JAFYFO010000275.1 GCA_017543725.1 Eubacterium sp. | reverse complement strand
CGATTTTATTGCAGAGCTTTTCGGCAACATCAAGAACATGGGTTGAGAAAAATACTGCTCCCCCTTCCCTGCACATCTCATTCATAATCTGTTTGAGAGTGAAGGAAGCCTTGGGGTCAAGACCGACAAAGGGCTCATCAAGAACAAGAAGTTTCGGGCTGTGAATAAGCGCCGAAATAACAGCAACCTTTTGCTTCATACCGTGGGAATACGAATTAATCAAATCTCCCAGAGAATCCGTTATTTCAAACATATCGCCGTATTTTTTAATGAGTTTCTCACGGGTTTCGGAGTCAATCGAAAAAACATCCGCGATAAAATTCAGATACTGAATCCCCGTTAAATTCTCATACAAATCCGGATTATCGGGAATATACGCCGTAACTTTTTTACACTCAATGGGCTCGGTTTTAACCGAATGACCGTCGATAAAGATTTCGCCCTCGGTGAAATCCAGAACGCCGACAACGGCGCGGATTGTTGTTGATTTTCCTGCGCCGTTATGCCCGATAAAGCCATAGATATCTCCGCTTTCAACGGTTAAATTAACATTATCGGCAGCCTTTTTATCGCCGCTGTATGATTTTGAATAGTTTTTAATTTCAAGCATTGCTTTATTGTTCATTTTCTCGCTCCTTTACTTTTCATTTATAAACTGCTTCATTTCATTTTCAAGCAGTTCAAAAACTTTTGCAATAAGATATCCGTCCGCTATTGCGTGATTCAGCCGAACGGTTACGGGCATCATCAGCCGTTCATTTTCCTTCCGATATTTGCCCCAGTGAACAACCGGCGGAAAATATAGATAGCCGTCGGGCAATTCCATATGAAGGGAGTCATAGGATATCCACGGAAGATATGACGCATCAAACCAATTAGGATGGCTTTCGTCATAAACAGCGGGTTCATCTGAGGCTTTTGCCCTTTCAATATCGTTTAAAACATTCTGATAGAAGGTTTTATAATCCTCGTTGTATTCACTGTATACAGGTGTGCAGGTTTCACTTTCTTTTCGGAAAACATAATGCGTCGGATTAATCACATCATAGCAAACAAGTTCGTCGGTTTTATACCAATAATCCATTTTATAATCGTCGCGGCTGTTTAAAACCTTCGTCAGAATATAAAGAAAATTAATATAAAACTTTGTATTTGTTTGTTTTGCATACGCCGCAAAATCAGTTACATCAATTCTTGCCGTTATTGAGGAAGAACACTTGCAGTCCTCAGTAAAACGGCGGTAAACATCTTTTCGGTAATAGGTTTTTTTATCAATAATTTTATAGTTCATTTCGTTTCTATTCCTCGTTTGTTATGCAGGACATATGCTCAATTCTTTTTTCATTCATTAAAGGAACATCAACATCCCTTGAAAACTGATATTTAAAGCCGAGTTTTTCCTGAACGCGCTTTGATTTTTCGTTGCCGTCATAATATCCGCACCAGACCTTTTTCATTTTCAAATCCTCAAAGGCGCGGCGCAGCATTTCTTTTCCTGCTTCGGGAATCAGACCCCTT
>JAFYFO010000274.1 GCA_017543725.1 Eubacterium sp. | reverse complement strand
CAGATAAATTATGATGTTTTGCCAGAGTTTTATGACCGAACTTTGCAAGGTTATCGGCGAAAACACAGACGTTCCCGCAGGCGACATCGGAACTGGCGCAAGAGAAATCGGATATATGTTCGGTCAGTATAAGAGAATTCAGAAAAGATATGAGGGCGTTTTAACAGGAAAAGGACTTTCCTTCGGCGGTTCGCTGACAAGAACCGAGGCAACGGGCTACGGACTTCTTTATATCGTTGAAGAAATGCTCAAATGCCACGGAGATGATATCAAAGGCAAAACAGTTGTTGTTTCAGGTTCGGGCAATGTTGCAATATATGCGGTTGAAAAGGCTCAGCAACTCGGCGCAAAGGTTGTAACCGTTTCGGATTCAACAGGCTGGATTTATGATAAAGACGGAATTGATGTTGAACTTCTTAAAGAAATTAAGGAAGAAAAACGCGAAAGATTAACTGCGTATGTCGCTGCAAGACCTTCTGCGGAATATCACGAGGGCAGGGGCGTATGGCAGATTAAGTGCGATATTGCTCTTCCCTGCGCAACTCAGAATGAACTTCATCTTGAAGATGCAAAAATGCTTGTTGAAAACGGCGTTATCGCCGTTGCGGAAGGCGCAAATATGCCAACAACAAGACAAGCAACGGAATATCTCCAGCAAAACGGCGTTTTATTCATTCCCGGCAAGGCAGGAAACGCAGGCGGTGTTGCAACATCTGCGCTTGAAATGAGCCAGAACTCTGAAAGAGTTTATTGGAGTTTCGAAAAAGTTGACCGCAAACTTAAAGATATAATGGTTAATATCTATCATAATATCGACGATGCGGCAAGAAAATACGGAATGGAAGGCAACTATGTTGCAGGTGCAAATATCGCAGGCTTTGAAAAGGTTGCGGATGCAATGATTGCTCAGGGTGTTGTTTAATAAATTCAAGACAGACCACATACATAAAAAACCTATAACAAACTTTACATAAGGCAAAGGCGTCTTGGTGAAAACCGAGGCGCCTTTGTCGATTTTTAAACATCAGAGGTTATTATTATGAAAAATGATATTCCTTTTATTTCACATATGTATACGGTTATAGAGGATTTTATTGAAGAATATAACCGAAAATCCGAAACGGATAAATCCTATTATAATTCAAATCTTGATTCAGACAGCGAGTATTGTCTGAACACAACTGCATGGGATTAGGTGATAATATGCCAAAGTATATATTTGTAACGGGCGGCGTTGTTTCGGGGCTTGGAAAAGGAATAACTGCCGCTTCCCTCGGAAGACTTCTTAAAGCAAGGGGGCTTAAAGTTGCCGCGCAGAAACTCGACCCATATATCAATGTTGACCCGGGAACTATGAGTCCGTTTCAGCACGGTGAAGTTTATGTAACCGAAGACGGCGATGAAACCGACCTTGATTTGGGGCATTATGAGCGTTTTATTGATGAAAATCTCAATAAGTATTCCAATCTGACAACCGGAAAAGTTTATTGGAATGTTCTCAACAAAGAGCGCCGCGGCGAATATCTCGGCTCAACT
>JAFYFO010000273.1 GCA_017543725.1 Eubacterium sp. | reverse complement strand
CGATAAGGGTGTTTTCCTGATGCTCTTTAAACATTTTGAAAACATAATATGTTGGGGTTTTAACCATTTTTTCGCCGTCCGTTAAGATAACCGACTGAAGAACATTAACGGTCTGAGCGATATTCGCCATCATAATTTTATCGGCGTGTTTATTGAAAATATTAAGGGTTACGCCCGCAACAATCGCGTCGCGCATTGTGCTTTGCTGATAAAGAAAACCGGGATTAGTTCCGGGTTCAACATCATACCATGTGCCCCATTCATCAACTATGAGTTTTGTTTTTGCGTCGGGCTTAACCGCTTGCATAACCGCAAGATGATTATTGATAAGTTCTTCCATACGGTACGCCTTGCAGATGGTTGAAATATATTCAGCGTCGTCAAAATCTGTTGCAGAGCCTTTATGATTCCAGTGCCCTGTCGGAATAACATAGTAGTGAAGGGCAATTCCGTCTGCCTGATTCTTGACTTTATTCATAACCTCGCGCGTCCAGTGGTAATCGTCAACATTCGGTCCGCTTGCAATGCGCTTTGTGTGGAAATCGCTGTTGTAGTCCCTGACATAGGTGTTGTATCTCTTGAACAGGCAGCCGTAGTATTCGGGATCCATATTTCCTCCGCAGCCCCAACTTTCGTTGCCGACTCCGAAATAATCAACCTTGAAAGGCGCTTTATGACCGTTTTCCTCCCTTAGTTTTGCCATCGGCGAAACTCCGTCGAAAGTCATATATTCAAACCATTCATTCATCTCCTGAACGGTTCCCGAGCCAACATTGCCGTTGACATATGTTTTACAGCCGAGTTGACGGCAAAGTTCAAAATATTCGTGAGTTCCGAAGGAATTATCCTCAACAACCCCGCCCCAGTGGGTGTTTATCATTTTTTTGCGCTTTTCTTTTTTGCCGATACCGTCTTTCCAGTGGTATTCATCGGCAAAACATCCGCCCGGCCAGCGAAGAACGGGAAGACCCATTTCTTTGAGCGCCTCAACAACATCGCTGCGCATACCGTTTACATTCGGAATTTTTGAATCCTCGCCAACGAAAATTCCGCCATAGATGCAGCGACCAAGATGCTCGCTGAAACTGCCGTAAATATCCTCGTTGATTTTTGCGATTTTCTGATTTGGGTTGATAAGATATTTTTCCATACAGAGTACCTCAGATTTATTCTTTTTTAATAATCATAAATTAACATATTATGCCTCTTATGTCAACAACAGAGTTGGCGCTGACTTGCAAGTTTTGATTTCATCTGCTATAATATTCAAAATTTTATCTATCCGAGGCAAAAACTATGAACAATATTAAAAAATGCAATGATTTAATAAACGAACTCGGCGCAGACGCGCTTCTTCTCAGCAACGAGGCAAATATGCATTATATCTGCGGCTTCTCGCCCAGCGAGGGAAGAATTTTAATAACAAAAAACGGCGCGTTTCATCTTGTTGATTCAAGATACACCGAAACCGCTTTCAATCATTCAAAAGAAAGCGGACTTGAAGTTATTGAAATTGAAAAAAGTTTTATTGAAGAAATAAAAAAAATATGCTTATCAAATAAAATAAACCGAATAGTTTTTGAAAATGAAACAATCAGTTTCGCTCAGTATGAAAACCTGAAAAACGAACTGGAAAAAACCGAGTTTATCAAACTTGATAACAGATTGATGAGAATAAGAAACCGCAAAGAACCCGAGGAAATTGAACTTCTGAAAAAAGCAAATGAAATTGCCGAAAAATCCTTTATTGAACTGCTGAATTTCGTTGAAGAAGGAAAAACAGAAAAAGAACTTGCATCGCTCTTTGACTATCTTATGGCGAAAAACGGCTCCGACGGCCTTTCTTTTGATACAATTCTTGTTTCGGGTCCGAAAACCTCAATGCCCCACGGCGTTCCCGGAGAAAGAAAACTGAAAAAAGGCGAATTTGTTTTATTTGATTTCGGCGCAACCTATAAGGGATATCATTCGGATATGACAAGAACAATCGCTCTCGGTACGGCAGATGATGAAATGAGAGAGATGTACTATCTTGTTTTAAAAGCGCAGGAAGCGGGAATAAATGCGCTTAAAGCAGGCGTTAAATGCGCGGATGTTTATAAAGCGGCATACGATGTTTTAAACGAAAAGAATATGGGAAAATATTTCCGCCACGGGCTTGGGCACGGAGTCGGAATTGAAATCCACGAAGGTTTCTCCTCAAATCCGAGAAGCACGGATACCTACGAAATCGGAAATGTTACTTCCATTGAGCCGGGAATTTATCTTCCCGATAAATTCGGAATAAGAATTGAAGATGTTTGCATTGTTAATCAAAACGGATGCGAAAACATCTCAACAATAGAAATAGAACTCCTGATACTTTAAGCATCAGGAGTTTATTTTTTTGATTATTCCTCTGTTGCAGGAGCCTCTTCCTCTGCGGGTGCTTCTTCAACTGCAGGTGCTTCTTCAACTGCGGGTGCTTCCTCAACTGCGGGTGCTTCTTCAACTGCAGGAGTTTCCTCAGCAGGAACTTCCTCAGCGGGCGCCTCTTCAGCAGGAGCCTCTTCAACTGCAAGTTCGGGGATAACTTCGTTTTCCTCGGGTTTTTCAAGCAGTTCTTTGATTGAAAGAGAAACTCTCTTCTTATCAAAATCAATATCAATGATTTTTGCCTTAACAACTTCGCCTTCTTTAAGAACATCCTGAGGAGTTTTGATTCTGTCCCAGGAAATCTGGCTGATGTGGATAAGACCGTCAACTGTCGGAAGGATGTTTGCAAACGCACCGAAAGTTGCGAAACTAACGATTTTTGCGTCAACTACCGAGCCAACGGGATAATCTCTCTTGAGAATCTCCCAAGGATTATCTTCAATCTTTCTGTAGCCAAGAGAAATCTTTCTTGTTT
>JAFYFO010000272.1 GCA_017543725.1 Eubacterium sp. | reverse complement strand
GTCGAGGGCGTCGCACCCTACGATTGTTGTATAGGTTTCGAAAACGGTAGGAGCGGATATCATCCGCCCGAATATAATCAAGTGCGAATGTGTCGCCCGAAATTCGTCATTTGTAACTCGTCATTCGTAATTTTTTCGGGAGGGCACAGAGACCCTCCCCTACTGTTCACTAAAATATTGTTCCGTCGTTGATATTGAACTTCAGGAGTTCATCTTTGCCGTTTTGAACATAATCAATAAACGCAATATTATTTGAAACATTTATTGCTTTGATTTCAGAATCATCGGTGAGAATATCCTTGAAGGTTTCAAGTTGTTTTTCATCGTATTCGGCGATATTATCGCTCATAAAGAGAACGGAGCCGAAAAGTTTTATGAATTTTCCAAGCAATTTCTGCTGTTCGGGTTCAAATTTGATATTTGTTCTTCTGAGAAGGAAAACATCGGGGTCGCAGAGAAAGGCTCTTCCGTTGAAGCAACGCCTGAAAATGCTGTTGCCAACTGCGTTTGGAGTTGAAACATCTTCGCGGTGCATATTCTTTCTGAGAAGTTTATGTTTCCACCAGAGCGCCATATCGGGATCAATTCTCATATAATCAACCTTGCCGAAACAGGGCATCTGCTGAACTCCGCAGCCGAGAATTTTCTTTTCGCCGACACATTCCCTGAGAAGTTCGATTGAATCATAGGCAATCTCGCCCCTGCTTTTTCCGTACATCGGAATAATTGAAGCGGCATAGAGGAAATCGAGTTTAACCAAATCAAATCCCCAGACATTTAAAACCTCGTTGAAAACGCTTTTAATATAGTTTCTCGCGTCTTCATTATAGATATCAATGCCATAAAATCCGTCCCAGTTAGCGCCGACGGGAATGGGCTTTCCTTTTTCATCCTTGATAAGCCAATCGGGATGTTTTTTTGCAATATCAGAGCCCTTTTGCGCTCCGAAGGGCGCAAGCCAGAGCCCTGCGCTCAAGCCTTTTTCGTGAATAGCGTCAACAAGAACTTTCATTCCGTTGGGGAACTTTTCTTTGTTGATTGAAAACCAGTCGCCGACAGCGGTCTGATATCCGTCGTCTATCTGGAAAGTGTTGACATATTCAATCTGAGCCTCAAGGGAATTCAAATCGCGAAGAATTATTTCTTCGCTGATATTCTGATAGTAGTTATACCACGAGGTGTAGCCCTTTATCTTTTTATCGGTTAAAGGTTTAACATTTATCGCCTCGAAATATTTATCAAAAACTTCATCATAATCGCCTTTTGCGAAAAACAAATCAAGAATATCATAAGGCTCGCTTATTGTTACCCCATCAAGGTCTTTTGAGAATGAAAGGGTTTTTCTGTTCATATCGGCATATATAACCGTGTAGCCCGTTTTATCGGTTTTTGAGCCGAAGAAATCAATTTCATTGCCCTGTCTGACATAGGCAAGAGAATGGGAATGAAAACTTCCCGCCTCTTTTTCTTCTTCAATAAAATTATAATCGCCAACATTATTGAGCCCGAATTTTCTTCCGAAAAGGCTTTTTCCGACAAGACCGAGCCCGGGCATTTTTTCATCAGATGAAAATTCCTTTGTATCGGTCCACGACTGAAATCCGTTTGCGAAAAACTTTGAATCGGCGCCAAAATCATAATCCCTCGTTGCAAAGAATTTTTTAATTCTTATATCCTTGTTCGGAATCAGGGTTATTCTAAGTCCGTTTTCGCTTTCATTGATATCAAGTCTGAAATCGTTATTATTGCCAGAAGAATTCTTGATTCTTCCGTCTGCAAAATACATAAAACTGAATCTATAATCCATAAATTTACTCCAAAATGCATTATTTTCTTTATTATACACTAAATATGTTAAAAATTAAATAGTTTTTCAAAAATAAATGCGGAAAGGGATTGAGGTTGAGTTTCGCGTTTGCGGAAATGCGCCTATTAGCGGGCGATTGATAATCGCCCCTACGAGGGTTGTAGGGGAGGGTCTCCGCGCCCTCC
>JAFYFO010000271.1 GCA_017543725.1 Eubacterium sp. | reverse complement strand
CGATAATTCTTATAATTGTTATAGCAATTATCGTTGTTGCCATCAGGCAATCAAAATAATTTCTGAAGCCCCCGAGGGAACAATATACCGATTCAGAAAAATCATTAATTTCGCAAAATTAATATTTTGCGAAATATAGGGGAGTGATTTTACAAAAAATCACTCAAACAGGCAAAACGCTCAAAACCGCCCCGATAAAGGCTTTTTGAGCGTTTTTCTTATTAAAATGAAAAATAACGCTCTGCTCTGGAGACGATAGAATTTTTTCGGATGAACATTTCATCATTTCAATCATTTCTATTTGATGGATTTTTCAGGCTGTTTATTCCTTTTATATTTAATCTGTATTTAATCAAAAATATCAAAATACAACCAATGGATTTTTTCTAAACGATGAAATGTTAAATCAGAAACTTTCCATCGGATTATAAGAATATAAGTTTTTAAGAAATAATCGTTTAAACATAAACAATTAAAAAATAATTATTGCATTTCAACAGATAATTAAAATTTATTATTTTCTAATTTAAGTATAAATTATCGGTTTTTCACTTGATTATATAACTCCCTTTTGCTATTATAATATTCGGAACTGCAAAAGTTTTGCGAAATTAACACTTTACGAGAGGTGACAAATAATGAGACGAGAAGAGTTTTCACTCCTTCCGCCCCTTGTTCAGGATTATTTAATTTATATCGAAGCAATAAAGGGTCACAGCGAACTTTCCGTTCTTGAATACGCAAGCGATTTAAGAACTTTTTTCAGATATATTGCAAAACAAAAGCGCCTCTCCCCTGCTGATGACATTGATGAGATAAACGATTTAACAAATATTGATATTAATGTTATAAATTCAATAACTCTTAATGACGCCTATCAGTTTCTTATCTATTGCAAAAACGAAAGAAGAAACAACGAAGCAACAAGAGCGCGAAGAGTTATTGCGATAAGAAGATTCTTTGCGTATTTAACCGATAATCTCGGACTTCTCAAAGTTAATCCGATGAAAAATCTTGACACTCCGAAAATCAAGAAATCGCTTCCGAAATATTTAACTCTTGAAGAAGCGCAGCGCCTGCTTTCCGTTATAGACGGCAAGTTCAAAGAACGCGATTTCGCCATTATAACGCTGTTTTTAAACTGCGGAATGAGGCTTGCGGAACTTGTTTCGATTGATTATTCGGATATTAAATCGGATAACACAATTGTTATTACCGGTAAGGGAAACAAAGAGCGAACAATTTATCTCAACAAGGCTTGCATAGAGGCTGTCAGCGCATATATGAAAGTTCGTCCGAATGACGGAGTCCGCGACAGAGCGCTTTTTTTAAGTTCAAGAAATCAGCGAATCAGTCCCCGTATGGTTGAAATAATGGTTAATAACTATCTTGAAAAAGCAGGCCTCGGAGGAAGAGGACTTTCTGTTCATAAACTCCGCCACACTGCCGCAACTCTTATGTATCAGCACGGAAATGTTGATTTGCTTCTCTTAAAAGAAATTCTCGGCCACGAAAACCTCGGAACAACTGAGATATACACCCATATTTCATCCGACGCAACAAAAAACGCCATTGATTCAAATCCGCTTTCAGGCGTCAGCAATAATGAAGATTAAATCTTTATTATTCCCGATAAGAGATAGATAATCAGCGCGTTTATCAGCGCAATCAATGAAACAATCAAACCAAAAATAAGATATTGCTTTAAATAATATCTTATTTCAACTTCTTTGGTTTGGTTGTTTTTTGCCGCAATATCAAAAATTGTTTGGCTAAGTTCGTTGCTCGTTTTAATGGCATATATCAAAACCGTTGCAACAGCGGCGCTCTCGGGAATTATCATAAGAAGCGAAAAGCCGATTCCCTTATATGAATAATTAACATAATAATATGCGGTTTT
>JAFYFO010000270.1 GCA_017543725.1 Eubacterium sp. | reverse complement strand
TTGCTATTGACGGACCTGCAGGCGCAGGAAAAAGCACGGTTGCAAAGGCAGCCGCTAAGGAACTCGGCTACATATATGTTGACACGGGAGCGCTTTACAGAACTGTTGCCCTTGCAGCGCAGAGAAGGGGAGTTCTCACAAACAATGATGAAATAATAAAGATGCTCGGCGATATTGAAGTTGAACTGAAATATATAGACGGCGTTCAGGCAGTTTTTCTCAACGGAGAAGATGTTTCGGCTTTTATAAGAACTCCCGAAATTTCAATGGGAGCAAGCGCTGTTTCGGCTATTCCTAAAGTTCGAGAATTTCTTCTTGACTTGCAGAGAAATATTGCCTCAAAAAATAATGTTATAATGGACGGACGCGATATCGCAACCGTTGTTCTTCCGAATGCAGATGTTAAAATCTTCCTTTTCGCCTCTCCCGAATGCAGAGCAAAAAGAAGATATGACGAACTTATTGCAAAGGGCGAAAGCGTTATGTTTGAAGATGTTCTTGCGGATGTTAACCAGCGCGATTATCAGGATTCCCACAGGGAAATTGCGCCGCTTAAACCGAGCGAAGATTCCGTTTTGCTTGACACTTCAAATCTCAATCTTGAAGAATCAATTCAGGCTATTATCAATATTGTTAAGGAGAACATCTGAGAATGAAGGAATTCGATTATTCAACTATTAAAAATTATCATATGTACAGCGTTTTGAAGGTTATTGCAAAGCCGTTTTTCAAGCCTTTTTATAAACTCAGTTTCAAAGGTGTTGAAAACATCCCTCAGGGGGATGAAAAATTCATCGTTGCAATAAACCACACCTGCGCTATCGACCCTGTTTTTGTCGGCTATCCGAAGGAGATGCCCGTTCTTCACTTTATGGCAAAGGCGGAACTTTTCAAAAATCCTTTTGCCGCTTGGTTTATAACTCATATGTACGGCTTTCCCGTTAAAAGAGGTCAGGGCGATAACTCCGCTATAACCTACGGCGAAAAGATTATTGACGAGGGGCATGTTATGACAATCTGCCCCGAGGGAAGAAGAATCAAGGATAAAGACGGCGTTCCTCAGCCCGGTGAAGCGAAAAAAGGCGTTGCAATTATTGCAAAGGCAACCGGCGCAAGCGTTCTTCCTGCCGCTATTTACAGCGACGGTCCTATTAAAGTCGGCTCAAAAATAACCGTTTCCTACGGCAAACTCATAACCCCCGAGGAAATGGGATTTGATAAAGAGGAATTCACAAGTGAAGACGCTGCTGCAGCGGCGAGCCTTGTTATGCAGAGAGTAACCGAACTCTGGGAGGATATTAAAAACAGTGAAGGAAATTAAACTTGCAAAAACCGCGGGCTTCTGCTTCGGAGTCAACAGGGCGGTTGAACTTGTTTACAATCTTGTTGATAAAGGCGAAAAGGTCTGCACGCTCGGACCGATAATCCACAACGCTCAACTTGTTGACGATTTGAAGAACAGGGGAGTTTTCATTGCCGATAAGCCTTCCGACTGCAAAGAGGGATATAAACTCATTATCAGAACTCACGGAGTTCAGAAAGAAATACTTGATGAACTCAAAGAAAACTCGTTTGATTTTGTTGACGCAACCTGCCCTTTCGTTACCAAAATCCATAACATTGTCAGAAAACAGGATGAAAATATAACCGTTTTAATCGCGGGAGACGCAAATCATCCCGAAGTTTTAGGCATTTCTTCCTATTGCAGCGGCAAATTCTTTGTTTTCAAAAACGAAGCGGAATTACTAAAAATTATACAGGAAAATAGTTTTGTAAAAAATTCTGATTGTATTTGCGTTTGCCAGACGACTTTTTCTAAAAAAGAATGGGAAAAATGCGAAAAAATACTAAAAAAGGTATGTACAAACTGTAAAATTTTTGATACAATATGTAGTGCAACGTCTGAAAGACAAAATGAGGCAGCCGAAATCTCAAAGCAATCGGATGCTATGATTGTTATTGGAGGGCGTCATTCATCAAACACATGCAAACTTCACGAGGTTTGCTCGGCGAACTGTCCTTCGTTTCTGATTGAAACAAAGGATGAACTCAAAGGGATAAATCTTGAAAGTTATGATGTTGTTGGTGTTACTGCCGGGGCTTCGACACCCTCGGTAATTATCAAGGAGGTACTCAAATCCATGTCCGAAGAAATTAAAGAAAAGGAAGTTGAAACAACTTCAGCCGTAACTGAAGAAGTTGTGGAGACAGCAGAAATCGCTGAAACGGCTGAAAACAAGCCTGCTGTCGAAGCATCTGCTGATGGTGAGGCATCCTTTGAAGAATTACTCAATGAGTCTTTTAAGGAAAGCGACAACTCAAAGGTAGTTAAGGGAACAGTTGTTGGCATAACCCCAACAGAAGTTTATGTTGATGTTCCCGGAAGAAAGCAGACAGGCGTCGTTGCTGCAGACGATTTAAGCGCAGAGCCTGTTGCAAAATGTGAAGATGTTGTTGCAATTGGTGATGAAATCGATTTGGTTATTATGAAAACTGATGACCAGGACGGAGTTCTTAAACTTTCAAAGCGTCTTTTTGATGCAACAAAAGGTTGGGACGAAATTGTTGCTGCAAAAGAGGCTGATGAAGTTCTCGAAGGAACTGTTACCCAGATTATCCGCGGCGGAGTTCTCGTTACAACAAAGGGAACAAGAGTTTTCGTTCCCGCATCATTAACAGGCGTTCCGAGAAATCAGGAACTTGATGTTCTTAAAGGCTGCGATGTTCAGTTCAAAATAATCGATGTTAATCCCTCAAGAAGAAGAGCGGTTTGTTCAATCAAAGTTGTAACCGACGCTAAGAGAAAAGAAGAGCAGGAAGCAGCGTAGGCAAAACTTGAAGAGGGTATGAAGATTGAAGGAACAGTTACATCCTTAA
>JAFYFO010000269.1 GCA_017543725.1 Eubacterium sp. | reverse complement strand
TTCTCCTGATAGTCGGAGAGTCTCTCACGCATATGGTTGAGAACATCTCTTGCAAAACGCTGAACCTTCTCGTTTGTTAAGTCTGCCTTAAGCCAGTTTGCATTAAGACCAACCTCGTTCATACCGATAAGACCGATGGTTGAGAAATGGTTTGCAAATGTTCCGAGATATCTCTTTGTGTAGGGATAGAGTCCCTGGTCAAGAAGAGTTGTGATAACTGTTCTCTTAGTCTTAAGTGAACGGGCTGCGATATCCATAAGTCTGTCAAGACGGGCATAGAAATCTTTTTCATCAGTTGCCTGATATGCAATTCTCGGAAGGTTGATTGTAACAACGCCGATAGAACCTGTTGATTCGCCTGAGCCGAAGAATCCGCCGCTCTTCTTGCGAA
The DNA here is from genome assembly GCA_017543725.1 of Eubacterium sp. Taxonomy (GTDB): domain Bacteria; phylum Bacillota; class Clostridia; order Oscillospirales; family Acutalibacteraceae; genus Eubacterium_R. Next base: position 5,510 of record JAFYFO010000269.1, on the reverse strand, counting down.
GCTCACGAAGGTCAAGACGAAGACGGCAGCACATTGAACGAACATCGCTGGGCTCCATATCCGAGTTGATATAGTTTGAGAAATACGGAGTTCCGTATTTAGCAGTCATTTCAAATAAGAGCTTGTTGTTCTCGGTTTCGCTCCAGTCGAATGAGCGAGTGATTGAATATGTTGGAATGGGATACTGGAAGCCGCGTCCGTTTGCATCGCCCTCAATCATAATTTCAATGAAGGCTTTGTTTACCATATCCATTTCCTTCTGGCAATCGCCATAGGTGAAATCCATTTCCTTGCCGCCGATAAGAGCGGGAAGGTTTTTAAGGTCATTTGGAACAACCCAGTCAAGAGTTATGTTTGAGAAAGGAGCCTGAGTTCCCCAACGGCTCGGAGTGTTAACGCCGTAAACAAAACTCTGAACGCACTGCTTAACCTCTTTCTGAGAAAGGTTGTCAACCTTAACAAAGGGAGCAAGATATGTATCAAATGACGAGAATGCCTGAGCGCCCGCCCATTCATTCTGCATAATGCCGAGGAAGTTTACCATCTGGTTGCAGAGAGTTGAAAGATGATTTGCAGGAGAAGAAGTTATTTTGCCTGTTACTCCGCCGAGGCCTTCCTGAATAAGTTGCTTGAGGCTCCAGCCTGCGCAGTAGCCTGAAAGCATTGAAAGGTCGTGGATATGAATTTCAGCGTTTCTGTGAGCGTCTGCGGTTTCATCATCATAAACTTCGCTGAGCCAATAGTTTGCTGTTATTGCTCCCGAGTTTGAAAGAATAAGACCGCCGACAGAATATGTTACCGTTGCATTTTCCTTAACTCTCCAGTCGTTGATTTTAAGATAGTTATCAACGATATCTTTATAGTTGAGAAGGGCTGAATTGATGTTTCTGACCTTTTCTCTCTGGCGTCTGTAAAGAATATATGCTTTTGCAACATCTGCATATCCCGATTCGGAAAGAACTTTTTCAACGCTGTCCTGAATTGCTTCAACAGTGATTTTGCCGTCTGCAATTTTTTCTTCAAAATCCGCTGTTACGTGAAGCGCGATTAAATCAATGATGCTCTGGTGATAATTTCTGTTTTGCGAATCAAATGCTTTTGCGATAGCGGCGCTGATTTTGCTTATATCAAATTCTGCAACGCTGCCGTCTCTTTTAATAACCTGATACATAGTAAACCTCTCTTCATAATAATATTTTTCGTCCGTTATTCTTAGTCCTGCTAAAAATTTCGATTGCGAAAATTATTCTATCAAAAAGAGAGGTTTTTGTCAATATGTTTTTACAACATATTCTAATAAATTTTCAAATTTTTTATTCGACCCACTATATATAGTTGTTTAGTCAACTCCGCGCAAATTTGAATTTTCAACATATTTTTTTGCGATTTCGGCGAAAATCCGCATTTCATCGGGGTGCGGCGAGGTCAGGTTGCCGTAGGGAACGGAGTCTCTGTCCGTAAAACGCTGCAAATAATATGCCCTTGCGCCTTTAATCATTTCCCCTATCTTGTGGAAGTCCTCTTTTTCGTGAAATTCCTTGATAACAGTTGTTCTGAATTCATAGGGAATATCGGAATTCATAAGAAGCGAAACGCTTTCTTTAATCGGCTTCATATCAATTTCGTCAAGTCCGCAGGTCAGGGCATATTTTTCCTCGCTGTTTTTGATATCCATTGCAACATAATCAACGAGTTTTTCATCAAGCAGTTCTCTGAGAACCTCGGGATGATTGCCGTTTGTATCAAGTTTAACGGGATAACCCGCGTTTCTGATTTTTATTATAAGTTCTTTCAAATCTTTATGAAGGCAGGGCTCTCCTCCGGTTATCGCAACTCCGTCGAGCAGGGCTTTTCTGCTTTCAAGAAAAGAAATGAGTTCGCCATCGTCCATAATCGGCTTTTCGCTTCCGTCAACAAGTTCAAAATTGTGGCAGAACGGGCAGCGAAAATCGCAGCCGCCGAGAAAAACCGTGCAGGCAACATGCCCCGGAAAGTCGAGAAGAGTCATTTTTTGTAGTCCGTGAATTTTCATATATTTATATCCTTTATATTAATACCTATTATAATAGCCGTGCGCAGAACCCGAAATTCATAATTCTTCAGACAGCAGCCAAAATATGCATATTCCTGATTTCTGAATCCGCGATTTTATCATTAAGCGAATATGCGTGTTTTTCAAGGTCGCCGCAGATTGCCTGAGTTAAATTCTGCTCTATGAGTTCATCAATAACATCGGCGGCAATGCCCTCAATCGCATAGTATTTTTCTTCAGCCATTTCGCCGTCGTTTGACGAGGTTATAAGAAATTCCATTATTTCGGCATTGAGTGAAAGTTTTTCAAGATTTCTCAGCGCCCTGAAAGTCCATTTATAATACGGCTGATATTCATTATTAAGAAGAAAAATAACCTGCGCCGCGCTTTTAACAAATTCAAAAACCGCCATCTGCGCCGCGGCGGTTTCGCCGTGGGAGAGGCATCTTTTATAGTTATACTGCCCCGACTGAGCCATCAAAAGAAGATTTCCCGCAAGTTTTTTCAGTCTTATATCTTCGGGATATCTTTTAAGTTTTTCCCTGATTTTTGTTATTTCACCGTAGTTATCAAAGAAAATTTCGCCGTTTGTTGCCTCGGCAAGCGACTGTTCGGGAATGCTCAGCCATTCAAATTTATCAAGTTCGCCCGTTTTGCTTCCGATTTTTTCTTCAAAAAATTCGCTTGTTCTCAGCACTCCGCGCCTTGCGCCGCCGACGGGAGCCATCAAAGACCTTTTAAATCCCATAAACTCCCTCGGAAGTTTTGCATACGCTCTTTCAAGTTGAAAAGCCCTTTTTCTGTCCACAATATCTTCATCGGGAAGAAAAATGCAAAAGCCCGGCTCAAAATCGTGGTCGCGGGAAACTTCGTCATCAAAACCAAAGCACTCCGAACCGCTTCCGAAAACTCCGACAGCAAGATATTCCAAAATATCGGAAAAATCGTTTTCAAGCATCGGCTTTCCGTATTCTTCAAAAAACGCTTTTGATAATTCAATCCCTTTCATAAATGCTCTCCGCCCTGTTTTTTAATTCTTTTGCATAGAGGAAATAGCCGTAGTATTCAAAACTCGGCGCGCATTTTTCGCAAACAAATGCATAATATCCGTCGCGCCTGAGGTCTTCTTTATCAAGAAGTTCCTGCGCTTTATCAAGATATTCAAAAACTATGTTTTCAGCCTTTTCGTATCCGAGTTCAGCCTCTTTCAAATCAGCCATATTCAGATAGGTTATCGCCTGCTCAATTTCGCCGTTTTCAACTTTCGCCATAACGCCGAGCGCTTTTTCATAAAGCGCAAGCGCTTCCTCATATTTTCCAAGCGCAGTAAAGGTCAGCGCCATATTGTTATAAAGACCGCCGAGGAGTTCGGGCGAAGTTCTTTGATTGTTTTCATAAACCTTTCTCGCCTTTTCGAAAAGTTCGATTGATTTTTCATTTTCGCCGAAAGCGTTGAAAGCGGTTGCGATATTGGTGTAGGTTGTTCCTGCCGAAACATTCTCTTCAAAATCGAGTTCTTTAAGAAGTCTTAAAGCCTCTTTTGCGCTTTCAAAAGCGCCCTCTTTGTTTGCAGTTTTGCGAAAATGGCCGACAAGTTCATTATAAATCAGCAGTTCGCCCCTTTTATCAAAGCCGAGTTTTGCCTCCTCAAGCCAGTATTTAAGGTGGCGCTCAGCGCCCGCATAGTCCCTGCGGCTCATATATTCGTTCATCTTCTGAATAATTCTCTGCTGGGGAACGCTCTTAACCTGGGGTGTTACTCCGTAGGGCTCATCACAGAGCAGGCATCTCGGCTCTGCGTAATCCTCGGGGGTTAAATATCCTTTATCTTCTTTCATATTTTTTTCCTTACTTCTTTGTTGTTACCGATTTTGCTTTGCTCCAATCGGAATAATACTTCTTACCGCTGGCGGTTTTATATGTTCTTATTCTGACATAATATTTCTTTTTGCCCTTGAGTTTTTTGATTGTTTTGCTTGTTGAACTCTTTGAGGCGGTGACTGTTTTCTTGCTCTTTGTGAACTTGGAATTTGCCGCATACTGAATTTCATATCCCGAATATGCAGCCTTGCTCCAGTTAACTTTGAAGCCCTTTGAAACAGCGGAAACTTTCTTAATCGAAGTTCCCTTTGGATTGATTTTGAAAGAAACGGTTTTAGTTCCTTTATATAAATCCTTGAAAGTTACGATTGCCTTAGCCGTTCCGATTTTCTTATTATCGGAATACTTAACGCTGTAAAACTTCTTATCTATAACCTTGCCCTTTGAATCTTTAACGGTTACAGAGGGCTTTTTAGCCTTTCCGTCATAGGTATAAGCCGTTTTTGAAAGGGTTACGGAAGTAATTTTATAAATTGTTTCTTTAACATTTTTTCTGTAGCCGCATTCGATGCAGACTTTTTCGCTTTCAATTTTTCCGTTTGAGGTTGAAGTTGCGGGCGTGCATTTCGGAAGTCCCGTCTGATAATCGTGGTCAACGCTTGCTCTTCCCGGAATCAACTGAACTTTTTCGCCGCTGAAACTCAGAGTTGAAATTGCTATTTCATCAATTTCGGGAGCGGTTGAATTAACAAGATTGCTGAACTGATATGAATTATCGTTATAAATCTTAATATCGTTTTTGCCCGCTTTGAGTTCAAACTGAACATCAAGAGTTTTGAAAGATTCCCAACTCAGAGTGTTTTTGAAATAAACCGTTTCGGGCTCTTCGCCGTTAACAATAATCTGAGCGTATCTTTCAACAAGGTCGATATTATATGGATGAATATATGTTGAGCCGTCCGCCTTTTGCATAATCGGCGCAGGCTCGTTGTTTGAATAGCGGATTGAGAAATTATATGTTCCCGCGCTCGGTGCGTTAATGCTGAAAGTTGCATAGTTCTTGTCCGCGCTTTCATTGTTAACGGGATTCTGACCGATTCCGAGTTCTGAAATAACATATCCGCTCTTTGCATACTGATTCTTTTTAAGAGTCGGGTTTGTTCCGTGGGTTGTTATCTCCGTTGATTTTATAATCACTGCAGAATCTCCTGTTTTTTCCTCTTCAAATCCGAAATTCAGATTTGAAACATCGCCCGAAACAACAAGGGTGTTTGCGCCCTGTGCAAGGAAAACGGTTTTGCCGACTTCCCTGTCGAACACTTTGCATTCGGAGAAGGATTTTGCGTCTTTCGCATAATCAACGCACTGCTTTTTGAGGGTGAATTCTCCGTCTGCTAAAACCGAATAATATCCCTCTTTCGGTGCAACTGCCGTTATTCTGTATTCATCGCCGTCTTTGAAATTCTTCATTTCATCAAGGCAGATTTCAAAATCGTTTTCGCCGTCCTCAACCTTTTTGAGAGTTAGTTTATCGAGCGCCGCAACAAGTTGGAGATTGCCCCTGCCCGCTTCGTTGCCGTTTATATGCTTATATGTGATTTTATGTTCGCCCGCTGTTAAATAAATAACTCTGTCGCAGTGGTTTTTATATGCCCAT
>JAFYFO010000024.1 GCA_017543725.1 Eubacterium sp. | reverse complement strand
TCCTGAACCGTAAATATCTACGCCGTTGGTAAAATCCCAATCAGCAATAATATTAGGAACGGTATAGGTTTTTGTCTCTGCGCTTGCCGTGCTTGGCACTGCAAATATAACCGGCATTGCCATTATTGCCGCAAGCATTAATGAAAGTATTCTTTTACTTAGTTTTTTCATAAAAATTCCTCCTAAATTAATAACAAAAAATGCAGCGTTTACGATAAGGAAAACGCTGCTAAAATCATTCAACAAACCAAATAAGTTATTCAGTTTTTACATAATTGAAATTGTGTACAATTAAAAAAATTGCGCAATGATGGGTTTAAGAACGATCTTTAGCACCATAATATTACCATATTTTCTAAACATTTTCAATGCTTTTTTGGAAATTTTGTTAATAAAATATTAAAAAAAGCGGCGTTTTGCCGCTTTTTCAGAATTTTTCAAGTGAATTTGCAAGGAAGGCTTTGGTTTTTTCGCTTTGCGGATTATCAAAAACCTCCTCGGGCGTTCCGCGTTCTTCAACAACGCCGTTTGCCATAAAGATAACTTTATCGGAAACATTCTTTGCAAATTCCATTTCGTGGGTAACAACAATCATTGTGCTTCCGCTGTCTTTCAAGCCTTTGATAACTTTCAGAACTTCGCCCGTGAGTTCCGGGTCGAGCGCTGAGGTTGGCTCGTCGAAACAGAGGATATCGGGGTTGAGCATAAGCGCTCTTGCGATTGCAACCCTTTGCTGCTGACCTCCCGAAAGTTCGCAGGGATAAGCCTGAGCCTTATCCGAAAGATTAACTCTTTCAAGAATTTCCATTGCGTTTTTTTCAAGTTCTTCTTTTGAAGCCATTTTCAGAAGTGATGGCGCAAGAGTCAGATTTTGCAAAACATTATACTGCGGAAAGAGATTGAAACTCTGAAAAACAAGCCCGAAATGAAGGCGCTTTTTTCGGAGTTCCTTTTCTTTATGATTGATGTTTTTCTCGCCGTCATAAATCGTTTCGCCGTCAACGGTTATTGTTCCCCGCTGAGCGAATTCAAGAAAGTTTATGCAGCGCAGAAGAGTTGTTTTTCCCGAACCCGAAGAGCCGATTATTGATAAAACTTCGCCCTTTTCAAGTTCGAAATCAATGCCTTTTAAAACCTCGTTATTACCAAAGGTTTTATGTATGTTTTTAACTTCTAAAATCGCCATAATCTACCCCTTGTAATAATCAAGTTTCTTTTCGAGCCTTCCGAAAAGAATTGTTAAAAGTCCGTTGAAAAGAAGGAAGAAAACTCCCGTGTAGAAAAGCGGCCAGATAAGTCCCCTTGCGGTAAAGCGGTCCGCCATCATAAGTATTTCGGAAACGGCGATAACCCTTGCAAGCGAGGTATCTTTAACAAGCGTTATAATCTCATTGCTCATCGGGGGAACAATCTTTTTAACAACCTGCATAAGAGTTACTCTGAAAAAAATCTGGCTCTTTGTCATTCCGAGAACCATTCCCGCCTCGTGCTGACCTATGGGAACGCTTTCGATTCCGCCCCTGTATATTTCCGAAAAATACGCCGCATAGTTTATAACAAACGCAACAAGCGCCGCCATAAATCTTGTTTTCATCGGCGTGTTGAAAACTATTCCCGGAACATAGAAAACAACAAAAAGCTGAAGCATAAGCGGAGTTCCGCGAATAATCCAGACAAAAGTTTTGCTCAGCCATTTCAGAGGCTTGAATTTGCTCATTGAACAAAAGCATATTATCAACCCGAGCGGTATTGAAAAAAGAAGGGTTAATCCGAAAAGCCTCAGATTTTCGCCGAAGCCTTTGAACAGTTCAATCGTTATTCTTGAAAAATCCATATATTCTCCTGAAATATGTAACGGGAGGGCACGGAGACCCTCCCCTACATTTTTAGTTTCGCGTTGAGCGTTGTGCGTTGTGCGATCATCAAGCAAGATAGGTAGTTATAGTAAAATTACAAGTTCTGTTAGAGACAATCTAAAAAATGGTCAAACTGTAAATGTAAATGCTGAT
>JAFYFO010000268.1 GCA_017543725.1 Eubacterium sp. | reverse complement strand
CTAAAGTCTGCAGCGTGTCTCCATTATATTTTAAGGTTTGTCGACACGCTGACTCGGCGCGAAATGCGCCGAGTTTTTTTATCAATTGATTATGAATGTTATTTTTTAGTTGTAACAGTTTTTACTTTGCTCCAGGAGGAATAATATTTTTTTGAACCAACAAGTTTATATGTGCGAATACGAACATAGTATTTTTTCTTTGCAGAAAGTTTTTTAATACTTTTCTGTGTTTTTTTATTATCGCTGATTGTAACAGTCTTTTTATTCTGCGTAAAGTACGCATTTGACGCGTACTGAATCTGATATCCGCTTGTTTGGCTTTGCTGTTTTTTCCAGACGGCGGTGAAACCCTTTTTATCGGCAAAAACCTCTTTTATTGAAGTACCTTTGGGATTAATCTTAAAGGTTTTGGTTATAGTTCCTTCATATTTTCCCTTACCTTTAATTGTTACCGTAGCTGTTCCGACTTTAGTGTTGTTTTTATATGTAGTGCTGAAATGAACGCCTTCCTTAAGCCATCCCGAATCAGGTGAATAATATGTATTAGCATGCACCAAAATTTTCTGAGTCAGCGCCTTTCCTGTATACACCATATCATTTAGCGGTTCAACATATCTGTCTTCAATAGAATACTTTTTAGTATATTTAATGTCTGAATCGGAGCAATGAATAATTGTTGATTCCAATCCTTTTCTTGATTCTTCAACATTCCATAAACTCTTGCTGATATCCTCATACCAAGCCGCTTTTGTTCCGGAAAAATAAATATCTCTCATAGGTGTTTCGGCAAAAGCATTGTCGCCTATATAAACAAAATTGCTTTCAATTGATATGGAAAAAAGTGATTCGCACTCACGAAAAGCACCTGAACCGATTGATTGAACATTCTTTCCAAGAACAACCTGTGATAAATCTTCACAAAGAGAAAATGCAGAAGCGCCAACGCTATATACACTGTTAGGAACTGAAATCTTTTTAAGTAATGAACCGCGAAAAGCACTGTTTGGAATTTCACAAACACTTTCGGGTATTTCAATTTCAGTTATACTGCTGCTGCTGAAAACTCCGTTTCCGATATTTCTGAGCGATTTCGGAAGTTCAATACTTTCAAGTGCATAAGTACTGCTGAAAGCGCCGCTTCCGATGCTTATTAGATTATTGCTGAGTTTTATATTATTAATTCCTGCATTTGAAAAAGCGTTTTGTCCGATGCTCAAAACGCTGTCTGCCATTTCAACATCTTTTAATCCCAACCTGCTGATAAACGCATTTGAGCCGATATGGGTTATTCCGTCTTCAACAATCAGTTTTTTAATAAGAGAATTATTGATTTCATTGCCGTTTTTATCTCTGAAAAACGGACTTGGGTTAACGCAATCTTCTCTGCTGCCCCCATAATCAAACATTGCACCGGAGCCACTCAAGGATAAAACCCATGTTTCCTTATTAAAATCATAGAAAACATTCTCACCGCATTTTCCGTTTGTTAAATCCTCTGATGGAATAAAAACATAGGCATAAGCTGGAAATGCAGAAATAAGCATAATAATTGACAGACAAAAAGATAATAATTTTTTCATATTTAACACCCCTTTCACTCATATGACGATTATCAAGGTCTTTCGGTTCATTATTTAACTCTTACTGTTTGAATCTCAGTTTCATATTCGCTATCCGGATACTTAACAATGAGTTTAATTCTGTATTTTGCCCTGTGTTCAAGATTGCTGATTATATAATAGTCTTTATCCGTTGTGTCAACATATTTAAAATCTTTATTATCTTTACTGATATAAATATCGACACAGTCGGAAATATTTTTATCCCACGCAAGTTTAATCTGTGAACTCAGAGGAACAACCCAGTATTCAAAATTATTTTTGATTTCTTCCTCTTTATCAAAAACTTCTATCTCTTTAACCGTTTCATACGACTGAACTAATTTTTCAACTCCGAAGCCTTTATCCGTGCGGAAGTATACTTTATCATCAATAACAGAAAAATCAATAATTCTGCTTCCGTTTTCTATTTTATAAAGTTCGCTTTCACCGCTCTTAATCAGATATGAAGTTTCGTCTTTGGTGCTGCACCAAATCATATTGCCCTTTGAGGTTGCACTGCAATAATAGTTTCCCTCTGCAAGAAATGAATAGCCCGTTGAGGCACTGACAAAATATAATCCCTTTTTAGGAGTTGAATAATACATTCTTCCCTGACTGACAGCAAAATCGCTTATTCCGTCCCCTGTCCAGAATTTATCAAGTGCGGAAGTTTTGATGTTTTTGATATAATAGTTTCCCGTTAAATCGCTGTCAAACCCGGTATGCCAGATTTTCCCCTCAGAAATATAATAGGGTATTTTCAAATCATCTTCTTCATCAAAAACAACAACCCTCTCATTCTTTATATCATTCTCTTTAATCGTTGCACGGTTTATTTCATTATTTTTGCTTCTGTAATACAGTTTCTTGCCGAGATACTTAAAATCTGTTGCTTCCTTTTTAAAACCGGTGCAAAGTTTTTTATTGATATCTATAATATAAGCGCTGTTTTTATCCTGTGAAATGCTTATTAGTTTATATTTATCTCCGTAAAGATAATCACCTTTAACCTTCATCATCTTTTCGGTTTTTTTAGAATCTGAGCGATAAAGATATCCGCCATATATATACATCAAGTCTTTGCCGATACATAGATTTTTCGGATGATGTGACGATAGTTTGGTTTTCTTTCCGACGGAGTTTGATACAAAAACACCGCCGCTATCAATATAATATGTGTTATCTTTATCATCATTAACTGCAAAAGCACTTGTTATAATCGATATTTTATATTCATTACTTTTCCTTTTTGAAACTGTTTGCGTAGTTTTATTAGTTTTTTTATTATGAGCAGTAGAAGAAGCCTCTTTTTGAAGTTGCGTTATTGTTTTTGAAGGGATAACAGGAGTTGACTTTTGATTATCAATAATCTCCCTTGCAGCCATTGAGCCGCCCGTTATAATTGCCGCGGCACCGACTCCGGCAACAACTTTTTTTGCAAGAGAGGTCAACCCGAGAGTTTTAAGAATTGCAGATATATGGAAGTTTGAAAAAAGTTCAGGGATATTTCTTGCCATTTTAAAAACGGAAAAAGCAGGAAGCCTGATGTTTTCTTCTGTAGTTCTGAATACTGTTTCAATAACAATGGGAATTGCTGCAGAATGTAATCTGATTCCGTTTTTGTTTTCCAAAGAATCAAACTGCTTTTTTAGCGTTTTGCGCGCTTTATTCAGCCTGCTTTTAACTGTTCCTTCCGGTATTGAAAGCGACTGCGCAATTTCCGACACCGAAAGTTCGTTATAATAAAACATAACAACACAGATTCTCTGCTCAAAAGGAAGTTTATCAATACATTCCATAACAAGTTTTCTGATTTCCTTGCTGTTTGCAATTTCATGAGGGATAACGGATTCATCTTCGTTTTCTATGTATTCCTCAAACGGAATATCATTTTCCGTTTCAATTGAAGAAAACAAATCGGGCTTGCGTTTTTTTGCCAAATCACGGCATTTATTTGCTACTATTTTATTAAGCCATTTTTCAAATTTTGAGTTATCGTTCAGCGTTTCAATAGCGCCAAAAGCCTTGATATATGACTCCTGCACCATATCCTCGGCATCTCTTGGATTTTCGGTAATTTTCAGCGCAGTATAATAAGCCTTACGGTAGGTTAATTCAAATAACTTCCCGAAGGCTTCTCTGTTTCCTTTTTTTGCCTCATCAACATAGGCTTCAATATTATTTCCCATATTCTTTCTTCATCCTATATTTTTATTTATAATAAAGACGATTTAGGAAGTGATTTGGTTCACTTTTCAGGAATAATATTCATCTTTACCCAAAAGCCATTTTGCAGGGTTTTCATCAATATACTGCAAATGATTGATATAGTCTTGTTCGTCCCGGATTATGTGGTCGTAGAAAGATTTTTGCCAAATATTTAAACCTGTTTGTTTATTAACAAAACGCTTTAAAGTTCCGATATATGTTGAAACTATCGATTTTGTAGGGTGCGACGCCCTCGACGCACCGCACAAATCCTTATTTGAAACGACAATCATCAAATGAATATGATTCGGCATAATAACATACTTTTCAGCATTAACAAAATCATATATTTCATTCATTTTTATTATTTCATTCTCAACAACTCTTCCGTATTCCGTTAGTTTAAGCAGCGGTGCGTCGGGGGCGTCGCACCCTACATTTTTCGCAATATCAGCGCATATATTGGAGAGAATGTTCTTTTTATCTTTAGTGCAGATTGTTATAAAATATGCACCGTTACTGCTGTAATTAAAACCGTTCAAACGAGGATTTTTTCTTAAAATTGAATTTTCAGCAATCTTAATCAATATTTCTTTTTCATTCTTTGCAGGGTTGGAAATAACCTCATTCAAAAGGTATTCAAGCGCCTGTGATATCTCTTTGCCTCTGAAACCGAGTTCCATCAAATCATAGCCGTTGATTGCCAAATCCGATATTTTATAAGGCTCGTTATTTTCAATTATTTCCCGAACTATTTGTGCTGCTTCTTCATTATTTTTGAGTTCAAGCAAATCAAAAAGCAGGGTTTCTCCCATAACGCCGAGGAGTTTTTTTAGCTGCAATCTATCATTATTTATCTCGCAATCATAATAATCTGCAATCATTTTAACATTTTTTTCAAATTCATTGCTGACTTTGAGGAAATTTAACACTTCGTCTTTTTTATCACTGCCGTTTAATAAAACTGCAAAACGAATATAATCTTTTTTTGGAAGTTCGCTAATCTGATTTGCTGAGATTTCGGGAATAACAACCCTGATAACATCAATGTATTTCCCGATAACCTCATCGCAGTTTTCGCCCATAATTGTTTTTTGGAGTTCTTTAAATATTCTCTCAACTGCAATATTTCTGAGCAGTTCTTTATTCCTGAAAATTGCTTTTTCGGTTTGCTCTTCAATAGTGAAACCGAGTTGTGAAGCGAATCTGAGCGCTCTCATTATTCTGAGGGCGTCTTCATTAAACCGTTTATCTGCATCGCCGACGGTTCTGATTATTTTATTATAAATATCATCTCTTCCTCCGAACAAATCAACAAAGCCTTCTTTTTCGTTATAGGCAATGGCATTAACAGTGAAATCCCTTCTTGATAAATCTTCTTTGATATCAGAAACAAAACAAACGCTTTCGGGACGGCGGTTATCTTTATATTCACCGTCGCATCTGAAAGTTGTTATTTCATATGGAATATGATTGATAACGGCGGTTACGGTTCCGTGTTTCAGACCTGTTTCGATATATTTGATACTATCACCGGTTAAAACCTTTTCAACCTGCTCGGGAAGCGCGGAAGTTGTTATATCATAATCGTTGACTTCCCTGCCCATAAGCGAATCACGAACACAGCCTCCGACAGCGTACGCTTTATACGAGGCTTTTTCAAGAAGGTTTATTATTCTTTTAACATCATCGGGCAAAAACATAATATTATCTCATTTCATTAATCTTTTTTCATTTTAGCATATTTCATATAAAAAACAAATAAAAATATTCATTAAACTCTTGTTTAATAATTAACAATGTTGTATAATGTTAACGAAATAATTTATTGGAGGAAAAAATTATGGCATGTTTTGTTGTTCCCGCAGCAGAAGCAATTATTGTTACTGCAGCATATTTCGCAGCAAAGAAACACGAAACCAAAATCGAGGCAAAATCTTTTGCATCAGAAGGCAAATTCGAAAGCAATGAAAAGAAAGTTACCTGGTCAAGAAGACTCGGATGGCTTCTCAGCCTTCTCTGGGGAGGAGTTCTCCTTCTTGCTTTTGAGCATATCTGGCATGGTGAGGTGATTTTGTATCCGCCCTT
>JAFYFO010000267.1 GCA_017543725.1 Eubacterium sp. | reverse complement strand
TTTTCGACCTATATTATGAGTTCGGTTTTAAAGATGCAATTGCTGTTGACAGACAGCATCTTTCATATGTTGCTCAGCTTTCAGACGGAGTGCGCCTTCTTGCTTTGAATAACGACGGACCTGAGGGCGGCGGACGTTTCTTTGATGAAAAGCATATCGAATGGATACGCACCCAGTGTCAGAAGGCAAAGGATGACGGACAGATGATGTTTGCTATGAACCATTATCCTTTAATCCCGGGTCAGCCCATACTTTCCCTTGTTAAATCAACCTATCAGAAGGGCTCAAACGAGGTTTTGAATATGCTTGCCGATTTGGGCGTACACCTTGTTTTTACAGGGCATATGCACAACCAGAGCATTAATGTTCACGAATCAGAGCAGGGAAATAAGATATATGATGTCTGCACAGGTTCGATTATTGCCGACCCGTCAGTAATAAGGCTTGTTACAATCGAGGATAAATCAACGGTTGTTATCAAAACAATTCCAACTCCTGATTTCGATTGGGATACAAAGGGCAAAACCTGCAAGCAGTATCTTAAAGACCTTTTTGATAATATGATTCTCAATATGCTCGGCGATATGGAAAAAGACCCCGAGCGGGTTATGAGAAAGCTCGGAATGGGCGATAATAAAAAGATGAAGCCGATTATCATACTTGTCGGAAAGAGACTCAACAGGGTTACCGTTGGCCATCTTGCAAGAATCCTCTGGATAAAATGCGATAAGAGCATAAGAAAGATGAAACTCAAGGATTTTGCGGCGGAACTTGTTCGCCAGGTTTTTGAGGGAAACCAGACTTTCAAGGAGGGAACTCCGAAGGGCGATGTTTTCCTTAAATTCCTCAAAAAAATCAGATTCATTCTTAAAAAGATTAATGCAAAGGGATATGACGGAAAACCCGTTGATATGTATGAAGCGCTGAAAAATTCGGCGGGAAACTATGATATCGACGATTATAACGCAACCCTGAAACTTAAATAAAATTTTGAATAAAAAATAACTTTCGGCAGATACTTAGTTTATGACTGATTTGATTCATAGACTGAAAAGTCTGCCGATTTATTTATCCGCGCCGCTCGGCGTTTGCGCTGTTTATTTAATAATAATTTATTCCGTTTGCCTCATTCCTCTGCCTCACGCAAATTCTCTTTATGAGGGTTTCAATTCGGGAATAACGCTCATTTTTGCCGTTTTGAGCGCGGCGGCGATTAACTTTAATATCTGCAAAAACAGAAAAAAAGCAGCGCTTTGCGCAGGCACTGTTTTGTTTTATGATTTGGTTTTGTTTTCGCTTTGCGAAATGCATATCAGTTTGGTTTTTGCAATAATTCTTTCTCTGCTTTTTTCATTTATATGCAAAAAACAAAGCCTTTTTTATTCATTTATAATTTGTTTGCTGATAAGTTTAATTCTTGCTCTAAGCGCGGGAATGGGATATGAATATTTCTATCGTCTTTTAAGGGGTTTTTGCGCTTTTTTAAAAGGAAAAGGCGCGCTTTACAGCGCGTCTGAAAATGCTTATTCTCTTCTTTTCGGAAACTCGCTGAGGGATGTCTTTCTCGGCAATGATTATTCGGGAAGCGCTTATTCAAAAGGAAAAATCATAAGCGGAGTTCTCGACTTGTTTAATGCACAGAAAGTTGCAGGAGTAAACTGCTCAAAATATCTTTCGGGAAAATATTTTGCAAATATCTTTCTTCCCATAGGAATTTCAGCGCTGGTTTTTCAGAAACTTGAAAGGCGGCAGAAAACGCCCTTCATTCTCTGTTTAATCTGCGCCGCCGTGTTCGGCGATGTGCGGCTTTTTTCGCTCTTTTTGCTGATTTATAATCCGCTTATGTATCTCGGATATCTTGTTTTAATCTCCGTTTCTTATTTCAGCGCATATATTCTTGATATAAGAATAATGCATTTCGGAGAAGGCTCGGTTTTTGAACTTGCAAGATATATGGATAAAATCGGCTATTTCCTTGCTGCGGGCGCAGTTCTTGCGATTCTTTCCTTCTTTTTTGAGAGCATAATTCTTTCAAAATTTGATTTGCAAAGCAGAAAAATTCTTCCCCTTGAAGTTCGAAAAACAGTTTCAGCACTGGGCGGTGAAAGAAATATCGAAA
>JAFYFO010000266.1 GCA_017543725.1 Eubacterium sp. | reverse complement strand
TTCTAAAACCTAAAACCTTACAAACTTATTATTTCATTGATTCGTTTCAAATCCTGCGAAAATCTTCGCTGGGAAATGAGCATAACAAGGATGTCGCCGTCTTTTAAAACCGTGTCGCCCTTCGGGGTTATGGGAACTTCGTTTCTTTCAACGGAAACAATAATGCAATGTTTGCCCCAATCAATATCGGCAATCTTCTTTCCGTTAATCGGACTGCCTATCGGAACGGTGAAAGTCTGAAGAACCTTTTCATTTGATGAAGAATCAAGGGTGGGGGAGTCTGTTTTTTCAACTGCTTTTTCAAAGAGAATTGAATAAAAAGGCGCAGTTCCGATAAGATTTGCAACAGCGTATGAAATAAACGAAACCGTTGCAATTGAAAGCAGGGAATTCATATTTCCCGTTAATTCAAAAACAAGAATAATGCCTGTCAGCGGAGCGCGAACTATTGATGCAAAAAGCCCTGCCATACCGATTATAACAAATTCTTCAAATAAATTCTCGTTCAGCCCGAAAGTGCCGATTGCGATTTTTCCGAAAATCGCTCCGAGATAAGCGCCGAGAATACAAAGCGGATAAAGCGTTCCTCCCGGTGCGGAGGATGAAAACGAAAACGCGCCGAAAAGGAATTTTGCAATAAACAAAACGGCGAGAACTCCGATTTCGGGGCGCTGAGTTATCAGCAGATTTGCCATACTGTGGCCGCCGCAAAGAATTTGCGGCATATATAATCCGATAGCGCCGCTGATTATAAAAACAATCGGAAGTTTAACATATGTCGGAAGTTTTATGCTTTTAAAGAGTTTTTGCGCTTTAACCATTATTATGTTGTATGAAACGCCCGCAAGTCCGAGAAGAGCGCCCATAATGAGCAAAAGCCAATAGTTTCTAAGCGAGATTGTTGCTGTGTCGTATTTAAAAATAGTATCCTGACCGAAGAAGATTTTTGAAATATAATCGGCTGTTATTGCGGAAACTATACCCATTGTCAGCAGTGCTTTGTCAAAGGAATGATGCAGTTCTTCAAGAACAAACATTGTTCCTGCAATCGGAGCGTTGAAAGCCGCCGCCATTCCTGCGCCTGCACCGCAGGAAATCATTCGCAGTTCAGTTGTTTTATCGCTCTTTGTTATTCTTGAAACGCCTTTTGCCGCCATACCTCCGAGTTGAACGGAAGGTCCTTCTCTGCCAAGCGAGAGTCCGCAGAAAACCGAGGTTGTTCCGCCGATAAATTTTGCAAGAATAACCCTCCACCAGTTGAGAGAGAAATAGCCCCTGATTTCACCCGAAACCTGGGGGATTCCCGAGCCTGCCGCGTCGGGCTCGATTTTGTTTATATATGAAACAAGAAGCCCGAGGAGCGCCGCCAGCAAAAGCCAGAGGGCAATTTTTGAAGGGCTTCCCTTAACATATTCAAGCGTTTTCATAAGTCCGCTTTCGGCGTACTGAAGAGCGTATCTGTATAAAACGCAAATAAGTCCTGAGGCAATTCCAACCTCAAGACCCCTTATTATCAAATATAAACTTTCTGTTTTTTTGAATCGTATTTTTCTAATTGTTGTTTTTTCTTTATTACTCATTTTCTTTATCTTTTTTATGCGAGCCTATTTTGTTTTCCTCGCCTTTTAAAAGGCGTTTGATATTGTCTTTATGCTTGATAAGAACGATTGCCGAGAAAAGAATTGATATTGCAAGGGCAATCATTCTGTAGGTCATTTCATCTTCGCCGAAGGTGTTTTTCAAAGTTATTGAAGGGGGAAAGAAAGTATATTTTTTATCAAAAAGAAAGAATGTGAAAATCGGATAAACAACTGCAAAAAGGATTGATGAAAAAGAAATATATCTGGTTATGAAAAC
>JAFYFO010000265.1 GCA_017543725.1 Eubacterium sp. | reverse complement strand
ACGATTTCACCTATGTTTGAGAGAATAATTCTTGGAGCGTCGAGGTCGCCGCTCCCTACAATTGATGACAGAAGGCATTTCATATTTTTAACACAGAAGGTAACAAAATACTTTCCGTTTAACGAATAATTGTAGTTTTTTAATCTTGGTAGTTTTCTGTTTTTCTTTTCCATATTTAAACCGCTATGATGTTTGAATTTCATCTTTTAAAATTCGGCAGGCAAAAAAGCCTGCCGAATATTACTTCGTAAAGAATGTTAAAAATGCCTTATATGTCATATAAACATCGGTTTTTGCAACGAGTTCGTAGGGTGCGTGCATTGAAAGAACGGGAACGCCGACATCGATTGTGTCAACATCCATATTTGCAATGAAGAGAGCAACCGTTCCGCCGCCGCCGACATCAACTTTTCCGAGTTCGCCGCTCTGCCAGAGAACGCCGTTTTCCTCAAAGAGGGATTTAACGAAACTGACATATTCCGCCGAAGCGTCGCTTGTTCCGCCTTTTCCGCCCCTGCCGGTGAATTTGGTTACGCAAACGCCCTGATTGATGAAACTTGCATTGTTTTTCTCAAAAACGCTGCTCCAGGTCGGGTCGTATGCCGCGTTAACATCTGCGGAAAGGCATTTTGAATTGCGAAGAACATCCCTGCCTTCAAATCCTTCAAGTCTTGCAAGGTCTTCAATAAAATATTTGAGATATGATGAAGCAAGACCGGTGTTGCCGTCGGAGCCTGTTTCTTCCTTATCGGTTAAAACGGTTATAGCGGTGTATTCGGGAGCCTCTTCAATATCAAGAATCGCCTGAAGCGCGGGATAGGAGCAAACTCTGTCATCGTGGCCGTAGCCGCCGATTAAACTTCTGTCGAAGCCGATATCGTCAACGCTGAAAGCGGGAACAACTTCAAGTTCGGCAGAAAGAAAATCTCTTTCAACAATGCCGTATTTTTCATAGAGCAGGGAAAGAAGCGCCAGTTTAACTCTTTCGCTTTCCTCATCGTCTTTAAACGGTCTTGAACCGATAACAACATTGAGTTCTTCGCCCTTAACAAGTTCGTTTGCCTTTCTCTGCATCTGCTCTGCGCCGAGGTGGGGAAGAATATCGGTTATGCAGAATTTCGGCTCTCCGGGAGCCTCGCCGATTTTAACATCAACAAAACTTCCGTCGTTTTTGCAGATTCTTCCGTGGAGCGAAAGCGGAATTGCCGTCCACTGATATTTTTTGATTCCGCCGTAGTAGTGGGTTTTAAAGAAGCCGATTCCGTCGTCTTCATAAACGGGGCACTGTTTGAGGTCGAGCCTCGGCGAATCAATGTGAGCCGCAGAAATTCTGACTCCGTCTTTAATGCTTCTTTTGCCTTTAACGCAGAGAATTATTGATTTTCCGCGGTTTGAATAATAAACTTTGTCGCCGGGAGCAAGTTCGTCGCCGAATTCATCAAATTTAATGAATCCGTTTGAAAGAGCAAGGTCTTCAACAAATGCGCAAACTTCTCTTTCGGTTTTACATTCCTGAAGGAATTCCTTATATCCCTCGCAGAAATCGTCGCAAACCTTGAGTTCTTCTTCGCTCATAAAGTCGATTGCGTTTTCCTTTTTGTTAAAAAGCATTTCTTTTAACTGTTTTGTTTTTTCACTCATAGGATTACCTCCAAAATTCTGTTAATTTGTTCATTTATATTCTGCCCGTTATTATATATTACATAATCACTTCGGTCAATATAATATTTCTCATCAAACTGGGCATTTATTCTCAGCAGCGCGTCTTCTTCTGATATGTTATCGCGCTTCATTATTCTTTCAAGTCTTTTTTCGGCAGGGGCTGAAACGCAGATTATTTTATAGCATAAATCCTCCGCTTTTGCCTCAAAGAGTTGGGGCGCGTCAAAAACGCAGGGATGGCGGCTTTGCTTTTTGCACTCTTCAATAATCGCCGGGTGCATAACGCTGTTTAAAAGCGCGGTTTTTTCCTTGTTTTCAAACGCTCTTTTTGCAAGAAGTTTTCGGTTTAATTCTCCGTTTTCAAGAATATCTTCACCGAAAGATTTTTGCAGTGCGCCGAGCAGGGGCGAGCCCTTTTCGGTGAGTTTTCTTGCAACAAAATCGCTGTTGATTATTTTGAAACCGAGTTTTTCAAGTTCTTCGCAGACATAGCCTTTTCCTGCGCCTGTCTGACCCGTCAGCCCGATTGTAAACGGCTTTTTCAGGTCTATTATGTTAAACGCGGCGGCTCTGATTAATCTGTTGTAAACCGCTGTTCCTATTCCGTCTTTATTAGGAATCCGCGCATAAACTTTTTTTGCGCCGAGTTCGTCAAGTTCGCGGAGTTTATCAAAAAGCAGTTTCGCCTGGCTTAAATCGTCGTTTTCTTTGCCGAAAACAACCTTGGGTATGCTGATTTCGTCTTCTTCAAAACAAAGAGCAAAAGCGCCCTTTTTTGAATTGACGAAATTTTCATAGGTTTTTTTATCGGCGTCAACAATAAAAACTTTTGCCTTTGGGGAATAGTGCTTGTATTTCATTCCGGGGGAAGCGGCTTTTTCGCCCTCTTCCATTTCGCTGAGAACGGCTTTTGCAAGGGCTGTTTTGCCGATAACCTTTTCAATCATTTCTTTGGTTATCGCGCCGGGGCGAAGAATAACGGGCGTTTTTTCCGCAAGGGTTATAACCGTTGATTCAACGCCGAATTCGCAATCGCCGCCGTCAACAATCGCTTCAATTTTGCCCTGCATATCATCTATAACATGGGAAGCCTTTGTCGGCGAGGGAAGTCCGCTTGTGTTGGCGCTCGGAGCGGCAATCGGAACTCCCGCCGCTTCAATAACCGCCCTTGCGATTTCGTTTTTCGGCATACGAAAGGCAACCGTTTCAAGACCGCCGCTGACTGTTTTTCCGATAAGGGGGCTTTTTTTAAGAATAATTGTCAGCGGAGCGGGGAAAAAGGCGTCTATAAGTTTTTGCGCTTTTTCGGGGATTTCTTCAACAAGGGGGGCGATATCTTCTTTTTTTGCAATGTGAACAATGAGCGGATTATCGCTCGGTCTGCCCTTTGCCCGATAAATGCTTTTAACCGCTTCTTCATCAAACGCATTTGCGCCGAGTCCGTAAACGGTTTCCGTCGGAAAGGCAACAAGTCCGCCCCCGCGCAGTATTTTGCCTGCAAGGGCGATATCCTGTTTTGAAGTTGAAAGTATTTTTGTTTCCATTTTATTCTTCCGAAGCCTTTAATTTCTCTGCGGTGTCGGCAGTTATAAGAGCGTCTATGAGTTCATCAAGGTCGCCGTTTAAAATCTGCTCAAGTTTATAAAGGGTCAGATTTATTCTGTGGTCCGAAACCCTGCCCTGAGGATAGTTATATGTTCTTATTCTTTCGCTTCTGTCGCCTGTTCCGACCTGGGCTTTTCTTTCGCCTGCGATTTCAGCGTCGTGTTTTGCTTTTTCTGCGTCGTAAAGTCTTGCGCGAAGAACTTTCATCGCCTTTTCCTTGTTTTTATGCTGGCTTCTTTCGTCCTGACATTCAACAACCGTTCCCGTCGGAATATGGGTTATTCTTATTGCGGAGGAGGTTTTGTTGATGTGCTGGCCGCCTGCGCCCGAGGAGCGGAAAGTATCTATTTCAAGGTCTTTTTCATTGAGTTCAAAATCAACATCATCCGCTTCCGGAAGAACCGCAACGGTTGTTGTTGAGGTGTGAATTCTGCCCTGGCTTTCGGTTTCGGGAACGCGCTGAACCCTGTGAACTCCCGATTCAAATTTGAATCTTGAATAAGCGCCGTCGCCGTTGACGGAAAAACTGACTTCCTTAAAGCCGCCGAGCCCTGTTTCGCTCGCCGAAAGAAGTTCGCATTTAAAGCCTTTTGCTTCGGCGTACATATTATACATTCTATATAAAACACCTGCAAAAAGCGCGCTTTCTTCGCCGCCTGCGCCGCCGCGGATTTCGATAATAACATTTCTGTCGTCGTTGGGGTCCCTCGGAAGAAGGAGGATTTTAAGTTCCTCCGATATTCTTTCCATATCCTCTTTGCTCTGCTCAAATTCTTCTTTAACCATCTGAGCAAAGTCGGAATCAAGAGAGCCGTCCGAAAGCATTTCTTTTGATTCTTCAAAAGTTTCCTTTGCTTTTTTGTATTCTCTGAATTTTTCAACAACGGGGGTCAGTTGCTTCATTTCCTTCATAAGTCTGGTGTATTGCTCCATATCGGCAACAACCTCGCTTTTGCAAACAAGTTCGTTAACCTCGTTGAATCTTTTTTCAACCTGTTCAAGTTTATCAAACATAATTTAATCCTTATTTTCAGTGTTTTCTTTTATAGATTTAATATTCTTTTCGATTTTGCTTCTTGCAACCATAACTTCGCGGCTGCATTTTGTGCATCTGATTTTGAAATCCGCGCCTATTCTTAAAACCTCAAATTCATTGTTTTTGCAGGGATGGGGCTTTTTCATAATCAGAATATCGCCAACATTTACATTCATAAATATCCTCTTTCTTATTATATATCATCAAGTATTATATCACCAAGTTTTGCCATTATCAACATAATTAATAATATTAAAACATAGTATTCTATATAAAATAAAAGGAATGATTATATTGAAATACTATCCCGAAGGAACAAACGCGGCGCTTTTCAGAAAATTTGAAAGCAAGGAAGAATTGAAAGAGGCAATGAAAAACTCTCAAATTGCCGAAGGAAAGGTTTTGCTCTGCGATAAAGACAAAAATCTTCATATTGATTTGGGATTTTGCAGGGGAATTATTCCGTATAAAGAGGGCGCTTTCGGTATTCAGGAGGGAACTCTCAGGGATATCGCCCTGATTTCCAAGGTCAACAAAAAAGTTTGTTTCAGAATTATCGGTTTCCACAGACTTGAAAACGGAGAAAGAATAGCGGTTTTATCAAGAAGAAGCGTTCAGATTGAATGTTTGAGAAATTATATTGAAAAACTGAAAGCGGGCGATATAATAAGCGCCGCGGTAACTCATATTGAAAATTTCGGAGCGTTTATTGATATTGGCTGCGGAATAAATTCGCTTATTCCGATTGATATGCTTTCCGTTTCAAGAATAAGCAGCCCTTCGCAAAGGCTCAGCGAGGGTCAGATTATCAAAACGGTTTTAAGAAAAAGGGAGGAGGGAAAACTAACCTTTTCTCTTAAAGAACTTCTCGGAACATGGGAGGAAAACGCGGCTATGTTCTGTTCGGGCGAAACGGTCGGCGGAATTGTTCGCAGTGTTGAGCCCTACGGCGTTTTTATTGAACTTGCGCCGAATCTTGCAGGGCTTGCAGAATACAGCCCCTCGCTCAGAGAGGGGCAAAATGTTTCGGTTTATATAAAATCAATTCTTCCCGAAAAAATGAAAATCAAACTCGCCGTTGTTGAGGCGTTTGATGAATACGGAGCAAAGCCCGAATTAAAATATTTTGTCAGCAAAAGTCATATTTCAAGTTGGAATTATTCTCCCCCGAACGCCGATAAAATAATTCAGACCGTTTTCTGAAAAAGCAACAGTACATAAAAAGCCGCCCTCATCTGTTTGTGGGGCGGCGTTTTTCTATTGATTTCTTATATCGCTTCCGAAGAAGGTCATTTTTGTGTATTCTCCGGTTATGCGGCTTGTTATTCTCTGGTCGTATTTTTCAAGCAACTGCGAAAGTTCATAGTTGGTGCTTATTATGGTTGGCTTTTTTGAAAGAATACGGGTGTTGATGATGTTTAAAAGAATTGCCAGAGTATATTGGTTTTCAATTTCGCATCCCAAATCGTCAAGAATAAGCAAATCGCAGTCAAGAACCTGCTGTTTTGTGTAGTAGATATTTTCAGTTCTGCCGAACTGTTCGGACTGAAGGTCGTCGCAGATATTCTGGCTCGTTCCGTAGCAAACATAAAAACCCTTGTTTATAACAACATTTGCTATTGCAACCGAGAGATGAGTTTTTCCGAGCCCTGTTGCGCCGAGGAATAAAAGATTTTTGCTGTTTAATGAGAAGTTCTGGGCATAAAGCCTTGCGGAATCAAAAATTTTCTGCGCTCTTTCCCTCGGAACGATTGAATTTTCAAGCGGAACATTGCTGTAGCGCTCAAGGCTGAAATTATCAAAAGTGAAATCCTCAAGCGGAGCAAATCTGCGAACTTCCTTTCTCATAAGTTCTTTAAGAAGTTCGGTGTGGCATTTGCACATTCTGCCGCAAACAAAGCCGCTGTCTTCGCAAACGGGGCAGATATAGCGGGTTTGCATTGCGTTTTCATCAAATCCGTTTTCTTTAAGAATCTGCGCTCTTTTTGCAATGAGCCTGTTGCTTTTTTCCTTTAACTCGGCAACTTTTTCATCTGTGTTTCCCTTGAAAAAGAAGAGTTGCGATATTTCAATGCCGACTCCGAGGAGTTGTTTTTGAATACTGTCTACTTCAGGGCATAGTTTTCTGATTTCCTCCGAGCGCTCCTGAGCCTCGTTATATGCCTTATCCCTTCTTGCTTCAAGAATTCGCTTTGCTTTTCTGTATAAACTTGCTGAATAAGCCATCAGTGTACCTTCTTTTGTTAAATATCGTAGTTATCGTCAAACATAGCCTTCTTTTCAATTTCGGAAATATCAAAGGAGGGTTTGCTTTTAAGTTTTGAATTATTCGGTTTTTCCTTGCTTTCTTTATGCTTTTTGTTTTCTTCTTTTGCCTGCTCAACGCTTTTGATTCCTGCTTTTTTCCAGTTTTTAATAATGGAATCAACATATTTAACAGTTGGCTTTTCGGCGTTTTCGCTCATAAGTTCGCAGGCGTAGAAAATCAAATCGGAAGAAAAATTGTCCGCCCAGTTCTTAATCATTTCTCTTTGCTTTTGGGTTGGGTTTCGGTATGTTATGGAGCAGGCTGCAAGAATTTCTTTCCATAGTCTGTTTGAACTTTCAAGTTCTTTGAGTTTTTCCTCCGCCGCGTCAAGGGTTGTTATCCCTTCTTCGCTCCAGTT
>JAFYFO010000264.1 GCA_017543725.1 Eubacterium sp. | reverse complement strand
CCGCTTTCAAGATACGAATTATATAAAAACGCCATTGAATATCTTGCAAAAAGCAAACCGAAAACAAGTTTAAACAGCGCTTCAATCGTCTGGGAAACAGCGGTCGGGCGCATATTCATACAACCCTCATACCAACCCCTGTAAACCGAGGCAAGAGATGAAAAAAGGAGCGACGGCGCAAGAAACAAAACCGAATAAAAGCATTTTTCGCTTGCCTTTGAAACAAGGCAGTAAGGAACAAAAAGAGCAACCATTAAAACAGAAGCGATAAAACCGACTGCCAAAAAGATTTTTTCGGCGCTTTTTCTCAGCGAAAAAAGCGCGCTTTGATTGCCCAGCGCGCGATATTTGGCGCATATTCTTGAAAGAGCAATCGGAAAAGCGCCCATAATAACCGTGTGAATCGGGATATAAATATTATACGCCGAGGCATAATATCCCCTGCCGACAGCGCCGATAAAAGCCGTCAGCGGAATTTTATAAACCGCCCCGATAACTTTAACTATAACGGAAGTCAGAAGCAATAAAAACGCTCCCGATAAATATTCGCTCTTATAATTCACTCTATCACCAAAATAAAAAAGGAAGCCTTGAAAAATAGACTTCCTTTTTAGTTATCAGATTTAAATGTTGTTTTTTATTCAGCGTCAACCTCAACATCGTTTTCGGTTTTCTTGTCGTGAAGAATTGATTCAACAAAAGCCTCGCGCAAATCGCTGATTTCCGCTTCAAGATACTCAATCCTTGAAGATAAAAGTTTAATTTCCTGAATTTTTGCCTGAATTTCTTCTTCGCCGACATTGTTTTCACTATACGCCTTATACTGAAGTTTTCCGAAACTTTCAAACGCCTTATTCAGTTTTGTTTTTGAATCAAGAAGTTCAATTTTCTTTTTGGAAATTTCAAGCCTTTCTGCGCTTTTCTTTGTTGCCTGCTCGGCATAGTTTTTTGTTTTATTCAAAACATCTTCAAAATTTCCGCGCTTTGCGTTGCTTAAAGCATTTTCAACGCCGGAAAAGATATCGCTAAGATTCTTCATCTGAATCACCTCACTGATATCATTATATTACAATCAGTTGAATAATGCAATACTATTTGCAATATCGGCGCAATAAATATTATGCGCTGCCGAGCGAAACTATGCATTATAATATTCAATTATTCTTTCTTTTCTTTTTAAAACCTCATCAAAAATATTTATGTATTCATACGGATATTTATAATTATAAATTCTTTCGATACGGTTATAACTGCCCTTTTTCAGTTTTGTAACTGCGCCTGCTCCTGCGGCAAAAACGCTGTGGGTTTCATCCATCATAAAAATGTTATATAAACATTCAAAGCCTTCCTTTGCATAGCCCGTGTTTTCAAGATTGCCGAGGGATTTGCTCTGGCGGTACATATAATAGGGATTATAGTTTTCGCTTTTGAGTTTTTCGAAGGCAAAATCAATCATCTTTGCGGTTTCGTTTTTTCCCCCAATATCAAAATATTCATTTTCCGTTACAAGATACGCTCCGCTTTTCAGCGAAAGATTAT
>JAFYFO010000263.1 GCA_017543725.1 Eubacterium sp. | reverse complement strand
TATAACCCTCCTTTTCAAGAATTATTTTAAGTTTGTTTCTCGTCCTTGAAAGTGCTGTTCTGACTGCGGCAGAGGTCATTTTCATTATCTTTGCAATCTCATCAGTCTTATATCCCTCGTAATAGAAAAGATATATTATTGTTCTGTCACGGGGATTAAGCTGTTTTATAGCAAAATCAAGGTCGAACTTATCGTTTTGTGCATAAACTATCTGTTCACTGATTGCCTCGGTGTTTTTATACCAAGCCTGACTGACAAACGATTTTGCCGCATTCACAGTAACCCTGATAAACCAAGCCTTTTCGTGCGCTTCATCATTAAACCGGGGATGCTTTTTTATGTATCTCAAAAATACATTTTGAAACACATCTTCCGCATCGTCTTTGTTTTGAACAATAGAATATGCTGTTTTATATACTGTTTTTGAGTATTTTTTGATGATAATTTCATCGTTCAGCGCTGAATGGTTTTTCAAAATCCGACCTCCTTTCACTTATAAAACTTTTCAATAAGGCAAATTGTTACACATAATTATAATTCTTTTTTCCTATTTACACAATAAAAGCCTAGGCGTGAGCCGAGGCTTTCGTTATACTCTCCGTTCCTTACACCAGTCAATGAAGGCGGACTTCATAACCTTGAAGTTTTTGCCGACCTTGGTTGTCGGAAAGTCCTCGCGGTAGAATAATTCTCTTGCTGCCCATTGTCAACCGCTTGCCAACCAATTTGCAAACAAAAATTCAGCCTCGGCGGATGCCGAGGCAGTTATGTTTTATTTTAAGTGCATATGACCGTAGTTGTCAAAGGTAATATTAATACTTGCCGTTTCAACACTTCCGTCATTATTCTCAAAGGTGAAGGTTATCTTGTCTTTAATATCGCTTGCCTTAAAATCGGCAGAGCTGTTATTCACCGGATAATAATAAACCTCCGGTATTGAGCGCCATTCAAGAAAGTATCCGTAATGTCCCCATTCCTCTTGGCTTTTTCTGAGTTCATCGCCTGTAAGGGTAAATTTGTGATTGATAAATTCTGCATAAGGTATTTCTTCGTCAACATCGTTTTCTGTCTGGTTCTCGAGTATATCACTCAATCCTGCATATTCAAACTGCAAAAGCGCATACTCGCTTTCATTTTCAACCGTAAAACTTTTGACGTTGGTATAATCCGTCTTACTCGCTACGATATTTCCTGCAGTTGATGTATAAAGCATTGCTATAACCTTGCCGTTTTCATCACAAATATCATAGGTACCGACACCCGTAAACATATAAGGTCCGATTTCTGAATCTAACTCTTCAAAATCAATTTTGTATCCGTTATAGTCTTTTATGGCTTTTTGGTGTTGCTTCTCGCATGCTTTTTCATCATCAGCAGGCGCAAAATATAAGCCTTTGACTATTTTTTGACTGGAAGCGCTGCCAACCTTGATTTCGCCGTCCTCAGCATAGGCAACAAGTACAGTTAAACCATCGCCTTTGTTGGTAAAGTGGTTTACACCAAAACCGCCGCCGATAAAGAGGACAAGCGCAAGCGCGGCTGCTGCAAGGCGTTTATAAGTCGGTTTAAAACTAATTTTTTGTTTTTCGTTAGTCATATTCATTGCCCTTTCTATCGCTTCGTCAGAAGGACGAAGGGCTGAATAGGTATTTTTGTATTTTTCAAAGTTCTTATTCATTTATCCATTCATCTCCTAACTTTGCTTTTAGTGATTTTCTTGCCCTG
>JAFYFO010000262.1 GCA_017543725.1 Eubacterium sp. | reverse complement strand
CTTATAGAGAAGCTCGTACGGAATTTCCTCGATGGTAACCTTGATAGCGTCGGGCGTGTTGATGGCGCGGATAACTACGGGCCCGTCAAAGGTGCGCTTGCCGTCTTTGATACCGGTTGATTTGAAATCCGGAACGATAGTGAAATACTGCCATACCTTTCCCTGAAGGCCTGCTGCGGCAAATTCCTCACGGAGGATTGCATCGGACTCGCGTACCGCTTCAAGTCTGTCGCGGGTGATTGCGCCTACGCAGCGAACGCCGAGACCGGGACCGGGGAACGGCTGACGCTCAACCATGCCCTCGGGAAGACCGAGCGCTCTGCCGACAACTCTTACCTCATCCTTATAGAGAAGTTTAACGGGCTCAACAAGTTCAAACTGCAAATCTTCGGGAAGTCCGCCTACATTGTGGTGAGCCTTAACACCGTCGCTTTCAAGGATGTCGGGATAAATTGTTCCCTGAGCAAGGAATTCAATTCCGTCAAGTTTTCTTGCTTCTTCTTCAAAAACTCTGATAAATTCAGCGCCGATGATTTTTCTTTTCTTTTCAGGCTCTGCAACTCCTGCAAGTTTATCAAGGAAGCGGTCTACCGCGTCAACATAAACAAGGTTTGCATCCATCTGATTTCTGAAAACTTCAACAACCTGCTCGGGCTCGCCTTTTCTGAGCAATCCGTGGTTAACATGAACGCAAACAAGCTGCTTGCCGATAGCCTTGATAAGAAGAGCCGCAACAACGCTTGAATCAACGCCGCCTGATAAAGCAAGAAGAACTTTTTTATCGCCGACCTGCGCTTTAATATCGCTGATTTGTTCTTCAATAAAAGCGTTTGCAAGTTCGGGTGTTGTTATTCTTTCCATTGTTTCGGGTCTGACATTACTATTCATTTTATTTCCTCCTGAAATAGTTATTTTATGCCTATATAAAACCGAATTTTTCGGTCAATATATGAAATTAAAATGTTCAGTCGTTTTTTAAAACCATTTTTTCTTTTTTCCGATAAGAATTAATGATGTAACAACTAAAACTGAAAGCGCTATAACAAAAACATAGCCGTATTCCCATGTGAATTCGGGCATCGACTGAAAATTCATTCCGTACCAGCCGACAATAAGAGTCAGCGGGAAGAAAATGCTTGTTATAACCGTGAAGCGCTTCATAACTTTGTTGAGTTTGATATCGAGCGAGGCTGAATATGCATCCTGAAGATGATTGACGGAACTGCTCAGCGAATCAGTATCTTCTCTCAGACGGGAAATCTTGTTTGAAACATTCATAATATAGATGAGTTTATCATCATTAAAAATCTCGTTTTCGTTTTCCTCAATAGCGTCCGTTATATCAAGAAGTTGCTCATAGTAATTATGCATTGTGAGCAGTTCTTTTTTCAGGTGAAGCAGTTCAAGGCTGAAATTATCGTCAACACTGTCTTTGATAACCGCCTCTTCAAGACTTGTTATTTCATTTCCCTTATCCTCAATATATTTGAAATCGTTTGATATAAGGGCGTCGAGAAACGCAAAAATCAGTTTTTCAATCGTCAGCGAATCCGGGGGATATCTTTTCAGCGCTTCAAGAAATTTGTTTTTCGTTGACGAATCATAATCCTCAACATCAACAACTATAACAAGATTTTTCTTTATATAAAGCGCAACGCAATCATATCTGTCATAATTATCGGGGTCGGCAATCCGAAGTTCGGTGAAAAGATAATTATTATGTATTTCAACATCGCTTCTGAAATATTTGTTTGCCTTCTGGCAGGAGTTTATTGTTGAATCCGAAAAGCCGAAAACTTTTCCTGTTTCAAGAAGTTCCTGAGATGTTATAAATCCTGCCGTAAGGCAATTTTCATCAATGCTTCCAACATCAATTTCAACAATGTTTTTATCAATTTTATAAAACATAAATATCCCTAGTTCCTGTATTTCTGAGCCTTTGCGTCAAGATGGCGAATATCAATATAATCGGGAAGTCCGTTTCTGAACGGAGTCTGGGCAACGCCTCTGATAAGCGGTCTGAGATACTTTATCATTTCGGGGGTTACATCATTGCCCTCCTGATTGATAAACTCCCTCGGGACCTTGTTTTCCTGATTCGCAATTATGCTGACATCTTCAATTCCGTACTGAACGCTGTACGGCTTATCGGAGGTTCTTTTAAGCGTTGCAAAAACGCCTGTTTTTCCCTCTTCCGCCGCTCTTGCCGCAACGGTTCCGAGATTAAACGCTTCGTTAACATCTGTCTGGGAAATAATATGCCCTGCGCTTCTTTGAAGAACGCTCGGTTCAAGCGCGCGGACCTTACATCCGATTTCTTCTTCAACAACGGTTTTAAGATACGCCGCAACTCCGCTGAGCCTTGCGTGGCCGAAACGGTCGGCTTCCGTTGCGCTGTTTGCAGAGATATAATTGCCGTTTTCATCGCGAACTCCTTCGCTGACAACAACGATAACGGAATTGTATTCTTCAAGTTTTTTCTTAACATCCAAAACAAACTTTTCAACAGAAAACGGAACTTCGGGAAGATATATAAGATGGGGCGCAGGCATATATTCAGCCCTTGCAAGAACCGAAGCGGCGGTAAGCCAGCCTGCGTTTCTTCCCATAGCCTCAATGATATGAACGCTTTTAATTGAATAAATGCTTGTGTCGTATGCAACTTCACGAACGCAGGTTGCAATATATTTTGCAGCCGAACCGAAACCGGGAGAATGGTCTATCCCCTTCAAATCATTATCAATTGTTTTAGGGATTCCGACTATTTTTATATCAATATGGTTTTCCTTCGTGTAGTTGGAAAGTTTTAAAACGGTATCCATTGAATCGTTACCGCCGATATAAACAAAATAACCGATATGATACTTATTGAGTATTTCAAAGAGTTTATCATATTCTTCCTTGGTATGGCTGAGTTTATATCTGCAGGAGCCGAGGAACATAGCGGGCGAATGTTTGAGGCGGTGAATTTCCTGAGGCAGCGCGGAAAACATATCCGAAAGACAGATAACATTATCTTCAAGCAGCCCTTCGATTCCGTTTATCATACCGTAAACATTGCCGATAACTTCACTGTTTATAGCGTATTCAATTGCACCTGCAAGACTTGAATTGATAACCGAGGTCGGTCCTCCGGACTGACCAATAATCATATTCATTTTCATATCAGTTACTTCCTATAATCTTTCTTGTTATTTCAGGAGTCGGGAAATCAAGATATATTGTGCCGAGATATGTTCCCTTTTCGATTTTATATTTCATAAACTCGGGGTTTATAAAATCAGAATTGTTTTTCGGACCTGCATAGCCGCCCGAAGTTGAAAGATAGCAGATAACATAATCGCCGCAAAACGCTTTTCTTTCATCCAAAAATGGTTTAACGCAGTCAAACCATTTCGGCTCAGCCTTGTATTTGTATCTGTCCTGAATAATGAAGCGTGCGCCGTCTGCAGAGCCTGTTTCAAGGAGCAGGGAATCGGGAATAACTTCCTCCTGCTCAACCCATTTTGAAAAATCAATTCCCGTGTTTTCATCCGTGTATTTGGGGTTGTTTTCATCCATAAGGCATCTTCTTAAAAGAACTATTTTTCCCCTTGCTTCGCCCAATGTTGGAACTTTGTTTTTAAGATACCATTTTTCAATATCGGGCGTTATATATGTTTTAAAAAGATTATCAAAACTCTTTTCAAAATTCTTTCCCGTATCATTTTTAAACTGAATAATAACGGTTTCCGAAGGGTTTCTTTCAAGGAAGTTATATATATGCTCCAAAACATCCGCAAAATCCATTTGTTTTCCGAGTCTGTTCGGATTGTTGAAAGCCTTGGTGAAAGCGTGAATCATCAGAAGTCTTTCGTTTTTCGGCTTAACTCGGATATCAAGCGCGCGAACTCCGATATTGAGTTGCTCATAAATGTTTCTGTTTTGGCATCTTGCAAAATGCGGAAGCTGAACAAACTGAGTAACGCAGTCGTGCGTACCCGGAATATTAAGTTCAAAAAGATTTTTTGAAGAATCAATCTCCTTCATCCATTCCCTTAAATTGATTTTCATTTTAACCACCTTATCTTTGCTGTGGAAATTATATCATTTTTATTGACATTATTCAATAGAAAGCGCATTATAACATTATAAAAAAATTAAAGGATTTATTATGAAGATTTGTCGTATAAAGGAAAAGTTAACGAAAATCAGAGCAAAACCAATATTTCGCATAAATTCAGCGTTTCGGATAATGCAAAAGGTTTGATTGTATCTTTTTCGTATTCACCGAAGGATGTTGAAGAAAAAACCGCGCTGAAACTCATTGAAGACGGTCTGAAAAAATATGATGAAAAATGCGATAATCCCTCCGATTTTCTTCCGATAAGAAATCTTTTAACCCTTTCTTTTGATGAAAACGGGAAATACAGGGGCGCCTGCCACCGCCACCCGAATGAGCAAATAATCCGTATTTCATCGGAAAACAGCACGCCCGGAATTATAAATAAAGAAGTTGAAAGCGGAGAGTGGAACGCTGTTTTAAATGTTCACTTTGCAGGCTGCGAGATTGAATACAGCATTGAAATCGAGGAGGAAAAGATATGAGTTATTTGCCCTGCGAACTTCATTGCCACACCTGCCACAGCGACGGCGGTTTCACCGTTGAGCAACTTCAAAGCGCCGCAAAGGAAAATGCCCTTTCGCTGATTGCCCTGACAGACCACAACACACAAAGCGGCTGCGCTGAATTAAACCAAGCAATTATTCCGGCAATATCGGGAATTGAATGGACAACTTATTTCGGTCACATTCTTGTTTTGGGCGCAAAAAAATTCGTTGACTGGCGAAATGCAACGCCCGATAACATTGATGAAAAACTAAGCGAGGTTAAAGAAAACGGCGGCGTTATCGGAATTGCACACCCGTTTCAACTCGGCTCGCCTTTCTGCACGGGCGGCAGATTTGAATTTAACATAAAGAATTGGGAAAAAGTTGACTACATAGAAATTTTCCACGAAGGCTTTTCAAAGGATAACCGTGAAAATGAAAAAGCGCTCGGCTTCTGGAACAGTCTTCTTGATAAGGGATATCATATTGCCGCAGCCTACGGGCGTGATTGGCATTCACACAAGGGCAGCGGCTATTTCGGATGCACATATATTGATTTTGACGGCGAGCCGTCGCCCGAAAAGGCGCTTGAATCAATCAAAAACGGAAAAACCGTCGCAAGCCTCGGAATGAAACTATATCTTGATGTTTTCAAAAACGGCAGAAAATATTCAATCGGCGATACGATTCCCGCAGGAAAAGCGGATTTTGATATCTACTGTGATGTTTATGCAAGATGGCAGAATTATGCGAATATTTTATTTTCGGAAATAAGAATCATAACAAACGGCGGAGAATGTATATATAATTATCAGCGAAAAGAAAATGTTATAACCCTTGACTTAAAACCTAATCACTGGTACAGGCTTGAACTTTGGGGATTGCTTGACGGAAAGGAAATGCCCCTTGCCGTAACATCTCCGATATATACAAAATAATGTTGAAAAATCGCGATAAACTGATATAATAGAAACATCAAACTTCAGGAGAAAGCTATGGAAAAAATTTTGGTTCTTGACTTTGGCGGTCAGTATAATCAACTTATTGCAAGGCGCGTTCGCGACCACAGGGTTTATGCGGAAATCCTGCCGTACACAACGCCCCTTGAAGAAATCAGAAAAAGAAAGTATAAGGGAATAATCTTCACAGGCGGTCCGAACTCTGTTTTTGATATGAGTTCGCCCCACTATGATAAAGAAATACTGAATATCGGAGTTCCGATTCTGGGAATTTGCTACGGCTG
Organism: Eubacterium sp.; assembly: GCA_017543725.1. Lineage (GTDB taxonomy): Bacteria > Bacillota > Clostridia > Oscillospirales > Acutalibacteraceae > Eubacterium_R. The sequence goes on along the minus strand of JAFYFO010000262.1, from coordinate 1,520 downwards.
TCAACTTATTTCATGGATGGCAGGGGGCGAGGTTAAAACCGCTCCCGTTTCGGAATACGGAAAGATTGAACTCAAAGCGGAAAAATCCGTTTTGTTCAGCAATATCCCTGAAAAATCAATTGTATGGATGAGCCACACGGATTATATTTCAAAGGCACCCGAGGGCTTTGAGGTTGTTGCAACAACCGATGACTGCCCCTGCGCCGCAATGCAAAACACGAACAAAAGCATTTATGCCGTTCAGTTCCATCCCGAAGTAACCCACAGTGAATACGGCAACCAACTGCTCTATAACTTCCTCTATGCAGTTTGCAGCTGTAAAGGCGAATGGGTTATGGATAATTTTATCGAAGACTCTGTTGAAAAACTCAGAAAGCAAATCGGCGATAAAAATGTTATCCTCGGTCTTTCGGGCGGAGTTGATTCCTCCGTTGCGGCAGGCTTACTCTCCCGCGCTGTCGGCAAGCAGTTAACCTGCGTTTTTGTTGATCAGGGACTTATGAGAAAAGACGAGGGCGATATTGTTGAAAAAACCTTCACAAGTCTTTTTGATATGAATTTTGTCAGGGTTAACTGCAAAGAGCATTTTATGAAAAAACTCAAGGGCGTAACCGAACCCGAACAGAAAAGAAAGATTATAGGCGAAGAATTTTTCAATGTTTTCTGGAACGAAATCAGAAATCAGGAAGACAGGGGCTACTTTGCCCAGGGAACAATTTATCCCGACTGCATTGAATCGGGAAAGGGCGACGCGGATGTTATCAAAACCCACCACAACCGCGTTAAAACTCCCGAAGATGTTCAGTTCCTCGGAATAATTGAGCCGCTTGCAGACCTTTTCAAGGATGAGGTAAGGCGCGTTGGCGAAAGGCTTGGAATACCGAAAGAACTTGTCTGGCGCCAGCCGTTCCCGGGTCCCGGTCTCGGAGTAAGAATTATCGGCGAAATAAACGAAGAAAAGGTTAAAATTCTTCAGGAAGCAGACGCCGTTTTAAGGGATGAAATGGCGAAAAACGGCTACGAAAGCAATCTTGCGCAGTTCTTCTGCGTTCTGCCCGGTGTTAACACCGTTGGCGTTATGGGCGACCACAGAACATATGAAAACCTTGTTGCTATCAGAGCCGTAACAACCGACGACTTTATGACTGCCGACTGGGCAAGAATCCCGTACGATATCCTTGCAAAGGTTTCAAACCGCATAACAAACGAAGTTGACGGCATCAACCGCGTTGTTTACGACATCACCAGCAAACCCCCCGGAACAGTGGAGTGGGAGTGAGAAAACCGTCTTGTCCGGTTTTCGAGAATTAAAAATAAATATATTAAGCAAAACTACTTTTAGTTTCTAAACAAAAATGAATCCCCAACCGTTGATATTTCAGCGGCTGGGGATTTTTTTAATAAAACTTCGGCAAAAATTCGATTGGCATATATTTTTGCCGAATTTTAGGGAACAGTTATCGTATTTTCAATTATAAATATTCCCTAATATAGTATATTGTTGTTTAGAAAACTTATAT
>JAFYFO010000261.1 GCA_017543725.1 Eubacterium sp. | reverse complement strand
ATTAACGGCATTGAAGCAGTTGCTTCAAGCATTTCGCCTTTTGCAAAGCAGAAGACGGGCGTTCGGTTCTTCACTGCAACCCTCGGCGACTGCACAACGGATATCAACGATTGCAAAATTGTTATTTCTTCAAGAGCAAAATATATCTATAACGGCAGCAAGCAGAAACTATCGCTCAATATTACCGACGGCAGTTATGTCCTCAAGGAAGGAACGGACTTTGAAGTGCTCTATATGGGCAACCGCACCAATGTCGGCAAGGTCAACTATGAAATCAGCGGACTCGGCGAATACAGCGGCTCCAAGTCCGGCAGTTTCAAGATTACTGCAAAAGCAATGTCGTCGGCGGCGAAAATTAATATTTCAACCAAATCCTACACCTACAACGGCAAGGTAAAACAGCCAACCGTCAGCGTTTACGACGGCAGTAAGAAACTCAAGAAGAATACCGACTACACGGTTTCCTACAGCAACACGAAATCAAAATATGTCGGCGAATACAGCATTAAGGTTAGTTTCAAGGGCAATTATTCGGGAAGCAAATCTGTTACATACACGATTGTTCCCAAGGGCACAACGCTTCTTAAAACCGCTTCAACGGGTAAGGACTACATTTCACCTCAGTGGAAAAAGCAGACCTCGCAAACCACGGGCTATGAAATTATGTACTCAAAATCCGCAGGCTTCAAGAGCGGAAACAAAACCGTTGCTATCAGCAAAAACACTCAGACCGTTAAAAAGATAACAGGCCTTAAGAAAAACACAAAATATTATTTCAAGGTTCGCACATATAAGACTGTTAAAGTCAGCGGAAGAAACAAGAAGTTCTATTCTTCCTGGTCACCCGTTAAAGAATTCAAAACGAAAAAGAAATAATTAATAATCGTAGCGGGAGGGTCTGCGTGCCCTCCCTATAATTCACAGCAAAACGCGGGAGGCGCAAACCCTCCCCCCACAGCAAATACCCTTTGGGAAAAGATTGGAGAAAATTTATGAAAAAGAGATTATTCAGTTTGCTGTTATGCATTGTTCTGATAGCCGGAATATTGCCGATGAATGTGTTTGCAAAAGGCAAAACCGAGATTAACGAGGTTATGGTTACAGGACTTGTGTTAAATGAAGGCGACCAACTTTTTGAGGTTCGCTCCGCTCATTTATCAGTCCCCGAAGACGAGAAATATGAATTGGTTAAAAGATTTCGTGCAGACTGGAAGGAAAACGGCAGAGCAATTGATGAAGCCGCTCAGTACCACTGCGAAAGCGGAAAGACCTATTCAATAGTTATCAATTTCAAAATTAAGGATGAATATGCCGACTCTTTCTGCTTCAGCGACAGCACTCAGGGCGTTCCTATAAGCGTCGCCAAGAGCAACTATTCAAGCAGTATTAGTATGCATTTCAATAAGGAGCCCGATTATATCAACATCAGATTTGATATTACCGTTCCGGGAAGCCGAAAGTATCCTCAGATTGATACTGTTCGCATTCAGGGACCCAACGAGAGCAATCTCATTGAAGGCTCAACGCCTCCGAGGGTTATAAGCGGAGATATCAAAGCATACTATTCAAACTTTGAAATTCAAAGCGACAAATGGGTTGATACCGCAAACCCGGGTACGGATGCAGCAAAATTCATCTCAGGAAAAACCTATCGCTACACATTGGTTCTCAAAGCATACAGCGACTATGTTTTCAAAAGCGATGTTCCCGTTGAATTCTATTGCAGCGGTTTGATGAAAGAGGAAAGCAAAACTCTTTCATACGATAAAAAAACTTTAACCGTATGCTACACATACAAGGTTCAGGCTGCAGTGACTATTGACACCCTGTTTCTCAACGCAACGGACGACTATTATTTTTATTCTCCCATTGAAGGCAAAAAGGTGCCGCAAGCCTCTTCCGTAAACTTTTTTGCAGAAGAAAGCGAACCTTTTACCGAACACACCATGCTCAGCGGTTGGATTCCGAAGGTTGAATGGCACGATAAAGACGACCCCTCAGCAACCTCGGACACACAATTCATTAAGGGCAAGGAGTATTACTTTACTGTTCAGTATGACATTAAAGATGAATACAAGCATTTGTTCTGTTTTTCAGATAATACAAAGGCAATTATCCGAGGCGGAAAATACAATACCGTTGATTACTCTGTTTCCATGCACTCAAAAACGGGCGGTTCAACGGTAACTCTGCGGTTCAGTTTTGTATGTCAGGGAAAAAAGGAACTCAGCCGTGCGGATGTTGAAATATCAGAGCCCGATGAAGGCGAAGAGATAAAATCGTTGTATTCGGATGTTTACAATATACCTCTTTACTGCTACGCAGGTGTTGTGTGGTATGAAAACGGCGTTCAACTTAATCCATACTCCCCCGGAACCTTTAAGGCGGGAGCAAACTACGCGGTTGAGATTTACATCATTGTTTATAAAAAGATGCAGGAAGCCGTTAAATTTCCTTCAACACTTAAAAGCGCAACAATAAACGGAAAAAAAGCAACGGTTAAACCATATAATGGAACTGATAATGACGGCGGAGTGATACTCAGGTACAACTTCGGCAAACTTCCGTATACAGTGCGTGATGTTTCAATCAGCGTTTCGGCACCACAGGAGGGAAACACAATTTCCTATAGCGCAGTTTCAAACGGAGCAGGTTATTCGGTTAAGGGCTCCGTCGGTTCCGACAGACCTGAATATATGCAGTGGCTTGTTTCCGCAAACGGCACAAGTTATAATGTAATGGCGCAGGGAAGCAAGTTTGAAGCGGGCAAATACTATAAACTCGAAATGGATGTTATAACATCGGGCAGTTATCAGTTCGCGGTTGACACATCGGGCATTTCGGTTGAGCCAAATGTTTCGGCAGCGGTTAACTCCCATAATGCAAAAGTCATAAAGGCGTATGAGCAGGACCCGCATAAGTACATAACGGTTATAATGGATTTCGGAATATGCAATGATTCGGTTATTGAAAGCATTGTTATAGACGGTATAACCGAACCCATTGCGGGCGCATATCCCGAATACAGCGCAAATGTAAGAGGCTCGGGATATCATATAAACACCGCTAAAAACAGTTATTATGACGACTGGCAAAACAACAGAAAACTCTATTATATCAAAAACGGAGTCGGCTGGTACGATGTTACAAAAAACAACTGGATGTACGAAAACGAAACCTTTATCGGCGGTCACATCTATAAGCCTATGATATATCTTGTAACCGACGAAGGATACGGCTTTTACCACGATAAAGACTGGAATATGATGTTTACGGCTTCAATAAACGGCGTTGCGGCAACGGGTAATACATCGGGCTCACAAGGGCTTGTTGAGCAGACAATATCCGCCGCGTTCAGTTGTGAAGCGCAGACGGTATCATATTTCGAAGTTTATTCCCTCGATGTTCCTCAGGTCGGCAGTACACCCGATTTCACCGTTTTAACGGCTCAGCCCGATTTGTATGTTTCCGATACTTCCTACGGTGTTAAAAGCAGCGGCGTTAACTGGTATGACGAAAACAGCAACCGTCTCGGGGCAAACGATAAATTTGAAGCGGGCAAAGTTTATAAGGTTGAAATAAAGATTGTTCCAACTAAGATAAACGACGCCGCCGTCAGCAAATTCGTCAATCCCGTTTCTGCAACGCTCAACGGCTATTCCCTTAACGAAGCAGGAGACGCAGTCAGCGCAAATAATAATGTTTTAACCGTTTGGCACACCTATTCCCCGCTTAACAATGAAGTCACCCACATTCACAACTACATATTCTTAAAGCACAACAGCGATTATCACTGGTATGAATGTTCCTGCGGCAACAAGGTGGAGTTTGAAGAGCATAATATGAGCAACTCAACTCTTCCTGCAAATTACGGAAACGGCAGCGACGGCGAAACATTCAGCGCCTGCTCCGTTTGCGGATACGAAAGCAATCACAGCGAGGTTTACTGCCCGAAGACCTTCACCCTTTCAACTTCAAAATACACCTACAGCGGCAAAGCAAAGAAGCCAAGCGTTACGATTAAAGACAAAAAGGGCAACACACTTAAATCGGGAACGGACTACACTGTTAAATACTCGAAAAACACCGATGTCGGCAAGGCTTCCGCAAAGGTTACCTTCAAGGGCAAATATATGGGAACAAAAACGCTCTCCTTCACAATCAATCCGAAGGGCACAAGCGTTTCAAAGATTTCAAGCCCGAAAAAGGGTCAGTTGAAAGTCACCTGGAAAAAACAGGCAACCAAAACAACCGGATACCAGATTCAGTACGCAACAAACAGCAAGTTCACCAAGGGCAAGAAAACCGTTACGGTTAAAGGAAGCAAAACAACATCAAAAACAATTGCAAAACTCAGCAGCAAGAAGAAATATTATGTTCGAATCCGAACCTATAAAACAGTTTCGGGCAAGAAATATTATTCCTCCTGGTCAAAGAGCAAAAACCTTAAAACAAAATAAAAAACGAGGGGCGGTTAATCCGCCCCGACAAAAATGAAAGGAGTTTAGTTATGAAAAAAGTTTTATCCTTAGCATTATCATTGGTATTGGTTATATCTTCATTTGCGTTTTCGTTTTCGGCAAACGCTTCTGAAACGGATATTCAGAGCGTTCATATAACAAAGGACGGCTCGTTAACCTGGGCGATGGTTGAAGAGGCAAACGGCTACATCATTCGCCTCAACGGCGTTGAATACAAAACCGCAATAACCTATATGGATTTATATGAAAAAGCCGCGGCTCAGAGTCTTGACTGCGGAGATTATTCTCTCAGCATTTTTGCGGCAAAAGACTGGGTTCCGATTTCAGACGAATATTCAACAACATATTCTTTCCACGATTTTAAAAACGGAGAAGAAATAGTTGAGGCAACTTGCCGGACAGAAGGAATAACCCGCTACACCTGCACAAAATGCCACCTTCAAAGAGATTTCAACGAAGGCTATGCGGACCACAACTGGATAACTGTTATCAAGAAAGCAACGCCTTCAAAAGACGGCAAAATGACAACCAAGTGCAGCGTTTGCGGCGATGAAGAATCAACATATATCATCTATCGCCCGATTTCCTTTAAACTTTCAACAAGTTCATACACATATAACGGCAAGGCAAAAAAGCCATCTGTTAAAATCAAAAACGCCGATGACGAAACCATTGACAACGGCTACACCGTTAAGTATTCAGACAACACAAAAGTCGGCACCGCAACAGCGAAAGTTGTTTTCAAATCAAACTACTATGAGGGAACAAAGAAACTCACTTTCAAAATCAATCCCAAGGGAACTTCAATAACAAAACTGAGCAAAACAAGAAGTTCCTTAACCGTTAACTGGAAAAAGCAAACAACCCAGACAAGCGGATATCAGATTAAAATTGCAACCGACAGCAAGTTCAAAAAGAATGTTAAAACAATAACTGTTTCGGGAAATAAAAACACAAGAAAAACAATCAAAAACATCAAGAGAAACAAAAAATACTATGTTAAAATAAGAACATATAAAACTGTTTCAGGCAAAAAATATTATTCCTCCTGGAGCAAAACAAAATCCAAATAATTAAGATTGATGAAGGATGAATTTCATAAAAAAGCGTTGCCTCACGAAAGTTGAGTTGCGATAACGAAGTTTTTTAGGAATAGCGGTACAGCTTAACGGCTGTACCGTTTTTCCTTGTTTAATTATGCGGTTTCTTTGGCTGCACGCCATTTACCTCTGCCATCAACGGCGACTAAGTCCTCATCATCGGCAATGTTTATCATACCGATAGCTTTGTAGTAAATATCGATTTTTTGTCGCCTGTGTCCGCTGCTTTTATCGGGAGCGTGTACAACAATTTTGTCGACTAGATCATTTACCATTTCAGCCGTTAAGGTTTCGGGGTCGGTGTACTTGCGTACATTTTTGAGAAATTGATTTAGGTCGTATGCTCTTGCTCACCCATATCAATCAGTTTTTGTAACCTTGCAATTTCAGCCTTGATATTTTTCTGTTCGGTTTCATAGTCGGATGACATCATATCAAAGCGTTCATTGCTGATTATGCCCGAAACCATATCTTCGTATAACCGCTTAAAAAGCTCGTCAAGGTTATCACATCTGGCTTGTAGGTTTACAATATCCTTTTTAGTTTTTTTGAACGCTTCAATATGCTCTGCGTTTGCCTTCTCAATTTCTTTTCTGACAAAAGCATCCTCAAACATTTGAACATAGGATAACACGTTTTTTAAGTGCTTGAACACAAGATTGGTTAGTACAATATGACGAATATAGGACAACTGCAAGTTCCCGTATTACTACGATAATTTGAGCAGGTGTAGGATTCTAAACTTTCATCCCAGTGAACAGAGGTGTTGAAATATAGCTTAGCTCCGCAATCTGCACAAAACACTTTTCCGGAAAAGATGCTGATTTTTCCTGTAAGAGTAGGTCTGTGCTTGTGACTGCGTATTTCTTGTACCGTTTCAAAGGTTTCCTTGTCAATGATTGCAGGTTGCGTGTCTTCAAACAATAAGCGTTGCTCCTTTGGAGTTTTGATACGCTTTTTACTTCTAAAGTTTTTTGACGCTGTTTTGAAATTCTCGGTGCAACCTGTATAATCAATGTTTTCAAGAATTTTTGCAATAGAATGGTGGGACCACTTGTACGGTTCTAACGGTAACGGCTCGCCTTGTCGTTTTAAGTGGTATGCTGATAGCGGATATCGTTCTGCTGATTCGTTTCAAAGATAATATTGATTCCAAGCTCAGGTCTGCTTTTTGGATATATATGATTGCTCCGATTATTGCAATTGCTATCCAGTCTTTTTCCTATGGAATACAGTTCAT
>JAFYFO010000260.1 GCA_017543725.1 Eubacterium sp. | reverse complement strand
TTGCCGTCAAACGCCGCTTTCGCCATATTGGCAGCAATGTACTGATTAGTTGAAAAAGCCCTGAAATCATAGTTTTTTCCGTCAATATCGCAGTGGTCCGTTATGGCAATTCCCTTTCCGCCGTTTGAAACAGCGCCTTCACATAAAAGAATACAGGAATGGTTCCCGTCGAAAGAGTTATCGGAATGGGTGTGTAAATCGTAAATATTACTGTATTTCACTTATATATCTCCTTTAATTTCCAATATAATACCATATTTATTTAAAAAATAAAATATATTTTGAAGATTTATTGAAAAAGATATATTTTTTTGCTATACTCTCAATGATGTTTTAATAAAAGAGAGGTTAATGGTTATGAGAGCAATAATAACTGTTGTCGGTAAAGATATGGTTGGTATTCTTGCAAAGGTTTCAAATCTCTGCGCTGAGAATAATGTTAACATTCTTGAGGTAACACAATCAATACTTCAGGATATGTTTTGTATGATAATGCTTGCCGACACATCTCAAAGCACGGTTGACTTCACTGAATTCAGTGATACCCTGACTAAATACGGAGAAAACAACGGGCTTGTTATTCACGCAATGCACGAAGATATTTTCAATTCAATGCACAGAATTTAGGAGGAAAAATCATTGATAAACACATATGACATTCTTGAAACCATCAGGATGATTGATGATGAATGCCTTGATATAAGAACAATTACCATGGGCGTTTCGCTTCTTGATTGTGCTTCGGAGAATATAGACGCCTCCTGCAAAAAGATTTATGATAAAATCTGCAAAAAGGCTGAAAAACTTGTTGAAACAGGCGTTAATATTGAAAAAGAATACGGTATACCGATTATAAACAAGCGTGTTTCCGTGACCCCTGTTTCAATTCTTGCAGGAGTCAGCGGCGGAGACCCTGTTAAATACGCCTTAGCCCTTGAAAAAGCGGCGCAGACAATCGGCGTTAATTTTATCGGCGGATATAGCGCCCTTGTTCAGAAAGGCTTTGCAAGCGGTGATTTGGAACTTATAAATTCAATTCCCGAGGCGCTTGCTCAGACTGAACATATCTGCTCTTCCGTCAACATCGGCTCAACAAAAGCGGGCATCAATATGGACGCGGTTAAATTAATGGGTCGGAAAGTTAAAGAGGCGGCAATGCTTACTAAGGATAACAACTGTATTGCAGCCGGAAAACTTGTTGTTTTCTGCAACGCACCCGAAGATAATCCGTTTATGGCAGGCGCTTTTCACGGCGTTTCAGAACCCGATTGCGTTATCAATGTCGGCGTTTCGGGTCCCGGTGTTGTCAGAGCGGCAGTTTCACAGCATCCCGATTATTCAATTAATCAGATTGCGGAACTTATCAAGAAAACCGCTTTCAAAGTTACAAGAATGGGTCAACTTGTCGGAACTCTTGCAAGTTCAAGGCTCGGCGTTCCGTTCGGTATTGTTGATTTATCCCTTGCACCAACTCCCGCAGTCGGCGATTCGGTTGCTCATATACTTGAAGAAATCGGACTTGAAAAATGCGGCGGCGCAGGAACAACAGCCTGCCTTGCCCTGCTTAACGACGCTGTTAAGAAAGGCGGAGTTATGGCTTCTTCAAGTGTTGGAGGGCTTTCCGGCGCATTTATTCCCGTCAGTGAAGACGCAGGAATGATAGACGCTGCTAAATGCGGTGCGCTCAGCATTGAAAAACTTGAAGCAATGACAGCGGTTTGCTCTGTTGGTCTTGATATGATAGTTGTTCCGGGCGATACATCTGCCGATGTTATAAGCGGAATAATTGCCGACGAGGCTGCTATCGGTATGGTTAATTCTAAAACAACAGCAATCAGAATTA
>JAFYFO010000259.1 GCA_017543725.1 Eubacterium sp. | reverse complement strand
TTCTTTGCGAAAGTGTTTCAAGAAGGCTCAGAGAGCAGAATTTAAAAGGGAAAACCGTGACTATCTGGGTCAGGGATAATAAACTCAATTCTTTCACAAGGCAGAAAAAAATGAAAACCCATACCGATATCAGCACAGAAATTCTTGATAGCGCAATGGAACTTTTCATCAATAATTATAACTGGGTTTCGAATATTCGCTCACTCGGGGTTTCGGTTAATGATTTTGATTTCGAATATGAGCAGTTTGATTTTGAAAAAAGCGTTGAGAAAAGGGATAAACTTGAAAAAATAGAAACAACTATTGACTCTCTCAAACGCCGTTTCGGGAATTATTGCATCGTTCGCGCCTGCCAACTCAGCGACAGGGAACTTTCGGGCTTCAATCCCCACGATGAGCATATTATTCACCCGATAAGCTACTTTGCATAGATAAGAAAGGAGTAAAAATGATTAAATTTGAAACACCCGAATACAATAACCCGAATAAGCATTACACCGAGGTTAAAGCGATTTTTGATAAGGAGGGGAATATAACCCCGCTTTCAATGGAATATGACGGGCAGGAATTTGAAATAGACAGGATAACCGATATCCGCCCTGCCGCTTCGCTGAAATCGGGAGGCGCAGGAATACGCTACACCTGCTTTATCGACGGAAAACAAACCTATCTCTTTTTAGAGGATTCAAGATGGTTTTTTGAAATTTAAGGGGCTGTCCCACTTTTGTGGGACAGCCCCTTAACCTAAAACCTAACACCTAACACCTAAAATCTATACTTCTCTTTCGGCTTTGAATTGAATTTATCAATAACAATCTGATATCTTTCAAAGGCGTTTTTAATTGAATCCTCCCAGGATATATAGATATCGTTCTGAGCGTTTAATCCAACTCTTTCAAGCAACGGTTTGTTGCCGATAATATCGCTGATTTTTCTATATAAACTGTGAGGCGTTTCAAGGCAGATAAAGCCTGTTTCGCCGTCTATAATTCCCTCTGCCGCACAGGAATCCTTAACGAGTATTGAAGGCGTTGACGAAGCCGCCGCCTCGCGGACAACAAGACCGTTTGTGTCAAATATCGAGGGAAAAACAAGTAAATCAGCCGCGCCGTAGTAAATCTGAATATCATGCCTGTCTTTAATCTGACCCGTGAAAATAACTTTATCGTCAAGAGCGAGTTTTCTTGCGTATTTTCTGATTGCGCCTTCATCGGGACCTATGCCGAGGATAATCATTCTGAAATCCTGATTATCATTTCTGAGAAGTTTGCAGGCGTCAAGAATCATTCTGATATTTTTATACCACATAAGTCTTCCGACGAAAAGCAGAATCGGAACATCGTTTGGTATGCCGTGTTTTCTTCTTATCGACATTTTCTCGTTTTCGCTTATTTCCGCTTTCGGAAGGTCGCAGCCGTTTGGCATAACGATATAATCGCCCTCGTATCCGATTTTTCTGAGGGATTCGCTTGTTCCGTCGCTTGTAACCCAGACTTCATCCGCCGCCTTGATGTTGTTGAGAGTCATTCCGTAGGCTCTCGATTTTATTGCAGGATTATATTTAAGCCGGGACTCATAATCGTATTCATATTTTGTGTGATAGGTTAAAACCGTCGGAATTCGCTTTTTGCGGTTGATTCTTCTGAAAAAATAACTTGTTGCAATGGGGCAGTGCGAATGAAGGATATCAAGATTCATATTGATAACATCATTTGCAAAAACCTCTTTGAACGGCCAGCCGACGGGATAGCCCTCGCCAAAGGTGAAAAGGCTTTTATATCTGTATATCGGATAATCAAATCGGTAGTCCTGAGCGTTTGGATTTTTCGGAGTTATAACAACAGCCTCGCCGAGTTTTTGGTTGATGATTTCGGCATAGCATTTTGCAACCGTGCAGCCGCCGTCAATTGTCGGATAATATGCATCCGTTCCGATGCCCACTCTGAGTTTTTTCTCCATAGATAACACCTCGCAATCTGACGCTTATTATATCATACAATTATCCAAAAGTAAAATTAAATAATCATTAATATATTTATTCTTGATAATATTGGAAAAATATTATATAATGAACAATGAATTAACATAATTTTCTTTATTTTTGCACAAAAGGAGACAAAAATGGCGGAGCAATATTTCGTAACGCTGGACAGGATAATAGATAATCATTCGCTTGATGTTGTCTATATACCGAAACCGGCAGATGAAATAAAAATTGAAACAAACGAAATCAACCGACCCGGAATTGTTTTAACCGGATATGTTGACTTTTTCGACCCGCTGAGGATTCAGGTTCTCGGTTGGACGGAACTCGGATTCCTCAGGAATATGCTCAAGGAAGAAAGGGATAAGGCGCTCGGCTACTGGCTTGGTCTGCACCCTGCCGCAGCCGTTATAACAAGAGGGCTTGATATTCCTGATTATCTTGTCAGCGCCTGCGAGGAATATGAAGTTCCGCTTCTTTCAACCAATGAGGAAACCTCGCCGTTTATTGCCTCGCTTATCGGATTTCTCAACAGGGAACTTGCTCCGAGGATAACCCGCCACGGCGTTTTGGTTGAAGTATACGGCGAAGGCGTTTTGATAGTCGGAGAAAGCGGAGCAGGAAAGAGCGAAACGGCAATTGAACTTATCAAAAGAGGACATCGTCTTGTTGCCGACGACGCTGTTGAAATCAGAAAAGTTTCGGATAAAACGCTTGAAGGTGCTTCACCGAGCAACATAAGGCATTTTATTGAACTCAGAGGAATAGGAATTATAAACGCAAGGCGAATATTCGGTATGGGCGCGGTTAAGCCCCAGGAAAAAATTGATATGGTTATTCAACTTGAGGAGTGGGATAGTTCAAAGGCATATGACCGTCTCGGACTTGATAACGAATATACGAAAATCCTTGATGTTAAAATTCCGGTTATAACCGTTCCCATAACCCCCGGACGAAATCTTGCCGTTATTGTTGAAACGGCGGCAATGAATAACCGTCAGAAGAAAATGGGATATAACGGCGCAAAGGAATTAATGCATTCCCTCGGCATTGAAGATATTGAGCCGAACGATAAAGAACTTGAAATATGGAAGAATTCATAAACGATAGTATAAAGGAGTATTATTTATGTTTACAATAGGAATTGATTTAGGCGGAACAAATATTGTTGCAGCGGTTGTTAACGGAAGTTATAAAATTGTTTCAAAGGCTAAAAGGCCAACGGCGCTTCCGCGCAGCGCAGATGAAATATTCGACGATATTGCTCAAGTTTGCAAAGAGGCGATGAGTTCGGCAGGCATAGGCATTGAAGATGTTGAATGGATTGGCTTGGGAACACCCGGAACGGTTAATACCGAAGGCGTTATCGAATATGCAAACAACCTTGGTTTCGACCATATTTATGCAAAGAATATGCTCTCCGAAAGACTTGGGATTGACAGAGTTTTTATTGAAAACGATGCAAACTGCGCCGCTCTCGGCGAAGCATACGCAGGAAGCGGACACGGCTCAAAAGATTTCGTTGCCGTAACTCTCGGAACAGGCGTTGGAACAGGAATAATCCAGGGCGGCAAAATCGTTGCAGGCGTCAATAACGCAGGCGGCGAGTGCGGTCATATGGTTATCGTTGTTGACGGCGAGCCCTGCACCTGCGGAAGAAAGGGATGCTGGGAGGCATACGCTTCCGCAACAGCGCTCATAAATCAGACAAAGGATGCCATGGAAGATAATCCCGATTCGATTATGCATAAACTTGCCGAGGAAGAAGGCAAGGTTTCGGGCAGAACCGCATTCGACGCAATGAGAAGAAACGACCCTGCAGGCATTAAAGTTGTTGACCAATACATAAAATATGTTGCCTGCGGAATAACAAACCTTGTAAACGCCCTTCAGCCCGAGATTATCTGCATCGGCGGAGGAATCTGCAATGAAGGCGAAACGCTTCTTCGTCCTATCAGAAGATATGTTGAAGCAGAGCGATACAGCGTTTATTCAAAGGTTCAGACCCTTGTTGTCAAGGCTGACCTCGGAAACGACGCAGGAATTATCGGCGCGGCTCTCCTCGGCTTAGCCAAGTAATTGAAAATTAAAAATTAAGAGTTTCGGGCGGTTAGGATTCATTTCACTCTTCCTACCCGCACCCGATTATATTGGTGATAACTTGAACAAAATTATTGAACTTGCAAAGAAACTGAATATTGAATATCTCGAAAACGAGCCGATGAGCCTCCACACAACCTTTAAAATCGGAGGAAACGCAAGGCTTGTTGTTATGCCGAAAAGCGAGGAGGATATTTCCGCGATTATCAGGGCTTGCAACGAGTATAAAACCAGATTTATTGTTGTTGGCAACGGCTCAAATCTGCTTGTTTCCGAT
>JAFYFO010000258.1 GCA_017543725.1 Eubacterium sp. | reverse complement strand
GAAAAATTCCTCGTTGCAGGGCATTGCCGCAGCGCTTGTTAATGTTTGCATAAACGCTTCGTCGGGAGTTTTGAGCGTTATTTCAAGAGTGTAGTCATCAACTGCGCGAACTCCGAGTTCGGAGGGCTTTTTCTTTCCCGAATTGATTTCAACCGCATTTTTGATTGATGAAAAATTTGAAAACAGCGGACAGGCGGTTTCTTTATCAACAGCGCGCCTGAGCGCAAAAACGAAATCCTTTGCCGTTATATCGGGATTAAACTCATATCCGAGCATCTGAAGGCGGCTGTCTTTAAACTCGCCCTTCTTTTCACCCTCTTTATATTTATCCGTATTTATATCCCATTTAAGACCTTTTTTGATATTGAAGGTATAAACAAGTTTGTTATCGCTGATATTCCATTTTTCAGCGCATCCGCTTGTTATTTTACCCTCGTCATCCATTCTGATAAGCCCTTCAAAGGTGTTTTCAATAATCAGATATTCATCTGAGGTTGAGGCAACCTGGGGGTCGTAACTGTTGACATTTCCCGAGAAAGGAAAAATGAAATCAATAAACTTCTCTTTATTTGAGCAAGAGGAAAAAACGCTTGCCGCAAAACAAACGCAGAGAAGAAGGGATATGGTTTTTTTCAAAAGAGATTTCATATTCAGCCTCGTCAATTTATTAGATAGTATTATAACAGATTGGATATTATAAATCAATCTTTATTTATTACTATATTTATCACATTTGCTCTGAATTTGACTGATAAGCAAAAATATGATATAATTTTTCTTCGTAAAATGAAGGAGGCGGAAAAATGAAAAAGATTTTATCTTTATTTTTGGCACTGACAATGCTTTTTTCCTGCTGTTTTCAAACTGTCCACTGCGCTCTTGCGGCAAACAAGATATACGCCGAGGACAGGCTTTCCGAAATAGAAAAAACAAAGGGCTTTGTTCCCGGTAAAGACGCTGCGGTTTTATATAACTGCTACGGTTTTGTTTCCGCAGTCTGCAAAGAACTTTTCGGAGTTGAATATAACGGCGAAGGGCTTTATGACAATTATAAAGCAAGGCACTCTTCGGGCAATTTCTACACGGTTAAAACCTTTGAAAGTGCAAACAAAACGCCGACTTCATCGGATGTTGAAAACATTATTTCATTCTTTGTTAAATACGGTGCGCCGGGAGATGTTGTTCACTACGGCGCATATGATAAGGGCGTTAACAAAACCCATACATTTATGATTCAGAGCATCAGCAATAAAAAAATGAGCATATTCCACTCGAATTATAATGTTTCGCCTTATGACAGAGCGGCTTGCCATATAGACGATATTTATTGGGACAGTTTCAGGCAAAGCCCGACAAAAACCGCCAGAAACAGCGACGGAAGCCTTTATTCGCTCAACGCAATGTTTTATGCAACAATGCAAAGGGGCGGAATCGGAATAACGATAAACAGATATTCAAAATACGAGGATAAATTTTATCTTGTCGGGGCTGAAGTTCCCGCACTTAAAGTTTCAAGAACTTCAACAAACTCAATCGGAGTTTCGTGGGATGAGATAATCGGAGCGTCAAAATACAAAGTTCAGTATAAAAAATCAAGCGATAAATCATATACAACGCTGACATCAACAACGAAATCGCTTTCATATGATGTTAAAAACCTGACTGTCGGCACGGTTTATAATTTCCGCGTTGCAGCATATATAAACGGAAAATGGGGAGATTACAGCGACGTTGTTTCAAAAGACGCACTGCCCCCCACCCTGACGGTTATCAAATTCACTCCCGAAAACAGCGGGCTCAAACTTTCATACACAAAGAGGAGCGATATAACGGGAATCAGAATATATAAAAGCGAGAGTTCCTCGGGTAGTTTTTCAAAAATCAAAACGATTAAGGATAACAGCGTTTCAACCTATATTGATAAGAAAATAACCTACGGCAAGGATTATTACTACAAAATTGAAAGATACATAAAAACCGACAGCGGAGAATTTTCAACAACTTCAAAGGCTATCAAAGGCACATATCTTCTTAAAACGCCGAGCATTGATTTTGAAAACATTCATTCCTCATCTGTCAGAATAACACTGACGGCAAACGGCGCAAACGACACTTTCAATTATTATTTAACCGATTCAAAATCAAAAAATGTTATTCCGCTGACAAAAACGAAGGAAACGGCAATAACTCTGAATGAACTCAGCGTTGGCGCTCAGTATAACTTCCACTGCCGTCAGAGCAATTCTTTCGGAAGCGGAGATTATAAAAGCATTTCTTTCAAAGCAATTCCGAAAAAAGAAAATGTTAAATCCGTCAGCGCAAGTTCAAAAGGAATAGTTATTAAATATTCGGTTTGCTCCGATGTTGACGGCTATTCGGTTTACAAAAGCACCGACAGAGAATCGGGATACAAAGTTGCAGGACTTGTTGACGATAAGAATATCGGAAGTTTCACGGATATTGATGTTGCCTATAAAACCGAATACTATTATAAAGTTAAAAGTTATGTTAAATCGGGAAACAAACTTGTTTATTCGGAATTTTCAGAACCTTCAAAGGCGGTTAAAGTCAGCCTTTCAAAGCCGGAAAATCTCAAAGTTAAAATGAAAACGCCGACTTCTGTCAGCGTTAGTTGGAGCGCAGTTAAAAACGCGGGCGGATATATTGTTGCATACAAGATTAAGGGCTCGCAGTGGACTGAACTTGCCCCGACTTCTTCAGCAAGCAAAACAATTTCAAAACTCAAACTCGGAAAGGTTTATTATTTCAGAGTTAAGGCTAAAAACGATATCGGAGCAGGCTCTTTCTGCACCTCGATTCAAAAATCAATCCTTCCCCCAACCCCCTCGGCTCCGACTCTTAAAAACAAAGAAAAAGGAATCAAGGTTTACTGGAACAAAAAGGATTGGACAACGGGATATAAGATATACAGAGCAACTTCAAAAAGCGGCAAATATTCCCTTATAAAAACTATTGAAAACGCCGAAAAATCTTCCTTCACCGATAAGAATGTTTCAAAGAATAAAACATACTACTATAAAACCGTTTGCTATGTCATAAAAGGCAAAACAACATATAACAGCCCGAAATCGTCTGAAAGCCACTTAAAACGCGCTTTTTAGATTCAAAATTAACAAGGTTTTATGGCATAAATAAACCTATTTTCCGATTTTTTTACATATTTTTTTAAAACGCTTGACAATTAATAACCTTTTGTTTATAATAACGGCGAAAAATGAAAAGAGCAAGGAGGGATAACAGTGAGTCAGGTTAGAGTTAAGGAGAATGAATCTCTTGACAGCGCACTCAGAAGATTTAAGCGCCAGACTTCTCGCGATGGCATCATCCAGGAAGTAAGAAAGAGAGAGCATTACGAAAAGCCTTCCGTTGCTCGTAAAAAGAAGAGCGAAGCTGCAAGAAAAAGAAAGTATAAATAAGAAAATGCAGGCGCAAGCCTGTATTTTTTTATTTATCTTTTATATCAGCAGATTTGCTCTTTTTATAATTGGGTGCGGGTGTCCCGCCCAAAATTCGTAATTCGTCATTCGTAATTCGTCATTAAAATAAGGCAGGCACTCGCCTGCCTTATTTTGTTTTAATTTTCTTCGAAGATGACCAGGATGAATAGTATTTCTTTCCCGAAACCGTTTTATATGTTCTTATGCGAACATAGTAGGTTTTCTTTGCTTTGAGTTTTTTTATCTTCTTTGAGGTTGTTGTGTTTTTGGAAACGGTTACTGTTTTAGCGGATGAGAATTTGCTGCTTGTTGAATACTGAATCTGATAGCCCGTTGTTTGAGTTGTGTATTTCTTCCACTTAACAGTGAACGCCTTTTTCGCAGCGCTCAGCGAACTCAGACTTGTGTTTTTCGGATTGATAGCAAAATTATATGTCATTGTTCCGCTATATCCGTTTTGGAAAACAACCTTTGCCTTTCCTGTTCCGACTTTTGTGTTTGAAGAATAAGAAACATTATAATATATGCTGCTTATCGCTTTTTTGCTTTTATTATACATAACAACGCTTGGCTTTTTTGCTTTGCCGTTATATGTATATTTCGTTGCGGAAAGTTTTGCATAGTTTCCGCTTGAAGTCGGCTTAACAAGAGTTCCGCTGAAATTAATGGTGTATGTTCCGCCGAAATTGTTTATGCCCGTTAAAACAATTCTGTAGCCCGTGCTTGTTGTTTCCATTTTTTCAGTGTAGTCAGTTCCTTTAACAAGGTCTTTTCCATAGTATGTAACGCTGCTGATTTTGCCGTTTTCAGGCGTTATAACGCAGTTTGTTATGCTTGCCTTGTTGATATGGAAATGCATTGTTGCAGAGCCGCTGCAGCCTTTTATTCCCTTGATTTTAACGCTTGCCTCGCCTGCGTTAACATTATTTGAATAGGAATCAATAACATAATCAACACCCTGCTCAAGATAGCCGTCGAGATGGTCGAAACGAACAGGCTTCCAGGCTTTGCCCGTGTAGGTGTAGATATTTGTTGTGCCGCTATCGGCATATTTGCCGTCAAGGTCTGAAATATCATATTTCTTTGAAACATTATATTTAATAGTTTTGGTTGTTCCCGAAGCGATAACGCCGCTTGTTGAAAGTCCTGTTAAGGTCAGTATTCCGCTTTCATCCCAACTTAGTCCTCCCGAAGAGGAAACGGAATAGTCCTTATCAACAAGAACATTATGGTCGCCGATTGTCATTTTCATAGAGCCTGCTTTATATAAATCCGCAGGAGAATAGATTTCATTCTGAATTCTAAGGGATTCGGGCAGATACGGGAACTCAAAATCATCAACATCAAGTTGATTCATTGCAACCTTGCCGACTTCAAAAGTCAGATAGTAATGCCCTGAATAGTTGATTCCGACTTCATAGTTGATATCAATATAATAAGTTCCGATTTCCTTGATTTCGGTTAAATTTGTATGCTCTGAATCCGAATATGCGTCGATTCTGAAATCTCTTCACTCTTCAAGAATATTCTTATATCCGTCAACAATATGCGTTTCGGGAACGATAATATTTCCCGTGTATACAGCGCTGTCCTGAACATTAACAGTTTCATTTTCATAGTTGCCTTCGTGGGAATTATCAAGGTCCATCGGAAGAATATTGAAGGAAACCTCGGCAGAAGTGTTGTTGTCGCCTTTAATTGTCAGATAATATGTTCCTGCATCAACATAATTCGTTGCTCTTCCGGCATCATATTCACGCTTATCAAGATACGGAATGAAAACTTCATAAACCGATTGTGGCTGACCGTTATAGATAAAGCCGTGAACATCCGTCGGAAGAATTGTTCCGTCATCATTTATATTGATAATATACTGGTCGTCTTTCGTTGAATGAATAAGCGCAACTTTAACATCCGTATCGCCCTCATATTCGGTTGAACGGCGAACAATATAGCCGCAATCAAGCGCGCCTATCTTGCTGAAATCGAGTTTTTTGAACTGATAATCCTTGGCGGATGAAATATAAGTTGCTTCGCCGTTATCGCCCCAATAATCATAGATAACATACGCCTCGTCAATTGAGGTGTTATCAATATGGTAGGGTTGCTGATGGTTCATATAGCCGAAATTGATATTTTCTCTTCCGCAGAGGAAATAATCATAATCGTTCATATCAACATCTTTAAAAGATTTCTGAGCGGCAAAAGTTGTGTCAACCTCAAACCATTTATATCCGTCGCCGCAGCCGTCATCAAGCCAGACATAGTTCCACTCGTGAGGGTCGCTTCCCTTGCCTGCTTCATCAACATAATCGCCGTCAACAATCCTGCACGGAATTCCGTTCATAACGCAGAGATAATAGAAGAGTTTTGAATATCCTTCGCAGACCGCAAGTCCCTGGTCGGCTTTTTCAATAACGGTTTGACCTGTTATGCTCGGTTTTCGGCTCCAGTCATAAAGCGCCCCTTCTTCAAGATTTCCTCTCAGCGCGCCGTATGCGGAATGGGCAATGGTGTATCTTTCGCTTGAAACGGGATATTGCTCTCTGTCGTTGAAAACATCCCAGTCGTATTTTGTGTTGCGAACAACGAAATCATAGATGGTTTTAACTTTATCATAGTCGCTTGCATCGCTTTTTATAAATCTTTCGGAAAAATCGCTGCAGTAAACCCTGACTAAATCTTCCTGCTCAAGATTTGTATAGTAGCAGATATTTCTCAGCGAAATATAGAAAACGGAATATCTGACATTTCCCGGTCTGGGTTCGTCCTCCGAAGGATAATAATTAATGCTTCCGATAGCAAGTTTTTTAATCGACTTAAAGAGATAATCGCCGCCGCCTGCGTTTGAAGGAAGAGCGCTGTCTTTTTTATAAACATCGGTTAAAACATCGTTGATAAATTTTTCCCGAACGCTTGCTGAATTGCTTTCATCATATCTGTATTTTGAATCGGTTGTTGCAAAATAATATGTTATCTGATTCCTGCGGTTGATAAGCCTGTTTTGAATATACGAAATCATCTGATTATAATCAGTGTTGAAAGCAAGCGGAGCGCCGTATGAATTTCGGTAGTACATTCCGTCGTCATCCGTGCAGGGAAGCGACATATCTTCTGTTTTACTGTAAGTTATGGTGCTGATATATATTGTAAAGGGATAGTATCTTTTATTTTCTCCGTGCGGATAGTCAGAATCGTTTGGATATCCCCAAATACTGTGCGCCCCGATATCGAAACTCAGATTGCCGACAAGTTCGCCAACCTCTGCCATAAGCGCGCTATAGATATCTTCACCGGGAACATAGGCATAGTCAACCTTTGAGGTGCAGATATAAGCAAACGTTTCATCACAGGTTGCATAGTCGATAGTTATACTTCTTTTGCAAGATTGCAATTCGGTTGCAACATAATCAACTATTGAATCCCAATTTGTGTTGAAAGGCTTTTGCTCACTATTGTAAATTCTGTAGTAGTATCCGTCTTCATCAAGATAGGGGTAATACGGATATTTATCTCCGACCTGACCCAAAGAATTAATGGGCGCAAAGGAAAAAATAAGCATTATAAGCGCAATAATCGCTGAAAAAATGCGTTTTTTCATATCCTTCACCCCCAATTTTCGGTAGTTCCTATTTATCCAACATTATAATAGCATATATAACTTATTTTGTAAATATTTTATTAACAAAAATTTATATATTGGATAAAAGCCGCCTCTTATGAGACGGCTTTTGATTTATGATTTAACTAATTTATTATCGCTGTTTTCCTTTGAGAACTGCGATATTTTATATTTTTTCTTAACTGCCGATATATTCGATTTAACCTTGCCTGCTGCGAGTCTTG
>JAFYFO010000257.1 GCA_017543725.1 Eubacterium sp. | reverse complement strand
GAATACCTCGCCCATTACCATATTTGAATAAGGAGCGTTTGAAAGGTCGAACATAGTTGAAACAATACGGTAGCCCGTGCCGTCCCACTGACCCTTGCCGAAATGCTGATAGAGGCAGTTTTCGGGGTTATAGAACTGAGGCTCCCAGGTTTTTTCATTATCCGTCATCTGAACAAGAACTTCGCTTTCTTCAAGCGCAGTTACAACTGCGTTTGTTTCCTTGCAGAAATGAACAGCATAGGGCGTTTTCTGAAACGGATTTGCCCTTTGGCAATCTTCGTTTATTGAATTTCCGACTTTGAAATTAACTTTTCCCGAAAGAAGAAGAATTGCACATTCGTTTTCTTTTTCGAAAATATCAAGGGTTTCGCCCTTCTTCATTTTTTTAACATAAATATCCATAAGCATTTCGGAATTTACGCCGTTCATTTCGCATAAAACCTTTTTGCCGTTTTCATCATATTGAGGTTTGTATAACATAATTTAACTCCTTATTCAATGGGTTTTAAGTTTTTAAGGCTGAAATCAAGAATCGGCGCGCTGTGGGTTAACGCTCCGCAGGAAACGAAATCAACTCCGATTTCGGCAATTTCGCGAAGTCTTTCCTTTGTAACATTTCCGCTGCACTCGGTTTGGGCTCTGCCGCCGATTATTTCAACAGCCTTTTTCATTGTTTCATTATCCATATTATCAAGCATAATGATATCCGCGCCTGCCGCAACGGCTTCCTCAACCTGTTCAAGGGTTTCGGTTTCAATTTCAATCTTGCGGACAAAAGGCGCATACGCCTTTGCCATTTCAATAGCCTTTGTTATTGAACCTGCCGCGCCGATATGATTATCCTTGAGCAAAACGCCGTCTGATAAATTATATCTGTGGTTTGTTCCGCCGCCGATTCGAACAGCGTGTTTTTCAAACGGGCGCATATTCGGGGTTGTTTTCCTCGTATCGAGCAGGGTTGTTTTATATCCTTCAAGTTCATCGGCATATTCCCTTGTCATCGTTGCGATTCCGCTCATTCTCTGAAGATAGTTGAGCGCTGTTCTTTCGCCGCTGAGAAGGGCTTTTATATCGCCGTAAACCGTTCCGATAAGAGTTCCTTTTTCAATTTTATCGCCGTCTTTGAATTCGGTTTCAAAATAACTGTTTTCATCAAGAAGTCTGAAAGTTCTGATAAAAACATCGAGTCCGCAAAGTATTCCGCTTTGCTTGCAGATTAACCTGGCGCATCCCTTTTTATCCTCGGGCATAACCGCGTTTGTTGAAACATCTTCGGAGGTTATATCCTCTTTCAGGGTGTTGATAATATAATCATCAACATTAACCTTCATTGTCACACCATTTAGCATAAAAATCCTCGTCCTTTCTTCTGATTTCTTCCATTATCAACTTTCTGAACTTCTTTTCTCTTTCCTCTTTTTTCGGATATGATTTCAAATCAACCTCGGGGAATCTATCGTTTTTAACCGTTTTATCCTTGGTTATGTTTTCAGCGGCGCGCTGAGCAAAAACAAGGCTTTCAAGAAGTGAATTTGAAGCGAGGCGGTTTCTTCCGTGAACGCCGTTGCAGGCAGTTTCGCCAACTGCATAGAGATATTTCATCGAGGTTGCGCCATTTGTATCGGTTTTAACGCCGCCCATCATATAATGCTGGGCAGGAGTTACGGGAACAGCATCCCTTGTTATATCGTATCCCTCATCCATACAAGCCTCAAAGATATTCGGGAAACGCTCCCTTGCTTCCTCGCTCGTCATATTCGGAAGGGTTAAATAAACATGGTCGGTGCCGAATTTCTTCATCTCTTCAACTATTGCGTTTGTAACAACATCACGGGGCTGAAGCTCATCGGTGAAGCGCTCGCCCTTTTCGTTGAGAAGGATTGCGCCCTCGCCTCGAACGCTTTCGCTGATAAGGAAGCGTCTGCCCTTCTTTTTGCTGTAAAGCGTTGTCGGGTGAATCTGGATGTAGTTCATATCCTGAAGCTCAACGCCGTGCTTTAAGCTCAAGGCAAAAGAATCGCCCGTTATGTGGGGAAAATTGGTTGAATTAAGGAATAATCCGCCGATTCCGCCCGTTGCCAGAACAACATTTCTTGCAATAATAGCGCCGCTTTCGCCGAAATCATCCTGGCAGACAATTCCGTAGCACTCATTATTCTTTTCAATAAAATCAATCATCG
>JAFYFO010000256.1 GCA_017543725.1 Eubacterium sp. | reverse complement strand
GAGCCTTGCCAGCCGGATGGAAGTCACCGGCGGCAGCGTTCACGAAGAGCGTATTGAATTCGCTGTTGGGGACAAAGGTGCAGGCAGCCTGGGCCGCGGTACGGGCCTTCATAATGTTATCGGCATAAAAGGCTCTGAAATGGGCTCATTAAAGGATTTCGGAGTTAACTACAGTGAAGTTGCGCTGAAAAACAATAAACCCGATTATGAGGGAATTGCAACGGCTGTCAATGATAAAACAACTATGGTTTATATCCAGAGAAGCCGCGGCTATGAACTTCGCCCTTCGCTGAGAATTGAAGAGATAGAAAAGATTGTTTCAATTGCAAAGGAAAAAAATCCGAACGCTATCGTTATGGTTGATAACTGCTACGGAGAATTCGTTCAGAAAAAAGAGCCCTGCGAGGTGGGAGCGGATTTGATTGCAGGCTCGCTTATCAAAAATGCGGGCGGAGGAATCGCAAGAACGGGCGGTTATATTGCAGGAAGACGTGATTTGGTTGAAAAGTGTTCATATAGGTTAACAACTCCCGGTCTCGGAAAAGAAGTCGGCGCAACGCTCGGAATGAACAGGGAACTTTATATGGGTCTGTACTATGCGCCCCACACAGTTGGCGAAGCGCTCAAATCAGCGGTTTTCATCTCCGCGCTTTATCAGGGATTCGGATATAATGTTACTCCCGGATACAATGAGGAAAGAGCGGATATCGTTCAGTGCCTCGGACTTGAAAACGAAGAAAGCCTCGTTGCCTTCTGTCAGGGTATTCAAAGCGGAAGCGCTGTTGATAGTTTCCTTTCTCCCGAACCCTGGGATATGCCGGGGTACGACAGTAAGGTTGTTATGGCGGCTGGCGCTTTCACACTCGGCTCTTCAATTGAACTTTCGGCGGACGCACCGATAAGAGAGCCTTTTTATGCCTGGATTCAGGGCGGTCTTAATTTCCACAGCGCAAAAACCTGCGCCCTTCTTGCCGCTCAGCAAATGCTAAATAAAGGATTGTTGAAAAATGGAATATAACTATAAAGGAATCTCGCAAAAAAGCATTGAACTTCTTTGCCTCAACAGATTCAACGATTCAAAACCTTTTTATGAGGAACATAAGGAAGAAATAAAGCAGGGGATAACCGTTCCGCTTCGTCAGATGGTTCTTGATTTATCCGATGTTTTATATGATATAGACAGCGAAATGTATCTCGACCCTGTTCGCGCTGTTTCAAGAGTTGCCTGCGACACAAGGGGCAACCGTTCAAAAATGAAATACCGTGAAAATATGTGGGTTTTCTTCAGAAGATATAAAAAAGCATATCCCGAAGCGCCCTTCTACTATTTTGAGTTTTATCCTGATTCATACGGCTACGGGCTTGTTTTCTGGACATGGAACGCAACGAATATAAGAGTTTTTCATAAAATGATTTACGAACAGCCGAAAAGATTTTTGAAAGCGGTTAAAGCGTGCGCAGACGCAGGCTTTGATTTTGAGGCAAGGGATTTTTATAAAAAGGAAATCTATCCCGACGCACCTAAGGCGATTAAACCTTTTTTGCTTGCAAAAAACTTTGCTTTTTCCTATCGTTCATTTGATATTCAGAGAATAAATTCAAGCGAAATAATCAATGAAATGAAACTGGCGTTTGATATTGCAAGACCGATGTATGAATTTATGCTTGAGGCGCATAAGAAAATGATGAGCGAAGGGCTTATCAAGCCGGAGGAGTAATTTATGCTTAATCTCATTTTGGGAAGAGCGGGAAGCGGAAAAACCGAACTCGTTTTTTCAAAAATCAAAAGCCTTGCGGACGGCTCGAATAACGATATTATTCTGATAATACCCGAGCAGTTTTCTTTCATATCGGAAAGAAGACTTCTTGCTGATTTGGGCGAAAGCAGGGTTAACTGCGTTTCAAGCCTTTCATTTTCGAGACTTGCAAACGAAATATCAAGAATATACGGCGGCGATAATCTTCCCGTTTTAAAAAAAGGCGCAAGAGCGGTTATGATGAAAAGGGCTATCCAATCTGTTCAGGACAGCCTTGTTTTATTTGAAAATAATATCAGCAGCAATTCTTTCATAAACAGTATGCTGAAAATATATGATGAAATGAAATCCTGCCGAGTTTTCACGGAAGATATTATCAGCGCAAGTCAGAAGGTTTCAAAAGATATTTTAAAACTGAAACTGCGCGATATCGCCCTGATTATCGACGCATACGACGCACTGATAGAGGGCGAATATTTCGATAGTGAAAATGAACTGACAAGGCTTTATAAGAAACTCATCGGTATTGATTATTTCAAGGGAAAAACCGTTTTTATAGACGGCTTTTCGGGTTTTGTTGCCCAGGAATATAAAATCATTGAAGTAATCTTAAAGCAGGCAAAAAGCGTTTTTATAACTTTTTGCACGGATAACGCCGCCTCGAAGGATGAAAACTCAATGTTTTCATATGTCAACACAAATATCGGAATTCTCAGGGAGGTTGCCTCAAAAATCGGATGCCCGATTGAAAGTGAAATCTATCTTAAAGAAAACAAAAGAGCAAAAAACAGCGAACTTGCAGCGGTTGAAAAATACGCTCTTTCAAATAGCGGGGAAACTTTTGATTATCCCTGCGAAAACATAAAAATATACAGCGCAAAGAATATCAGCGATGAATGTGACAGAGCGGCACTCAATATTTCAAATCTTTTAAGAAGCGGTTATAAGGCGAAGGATATAACCGTTATTTGCAGAACTCTTGACAAATATGAGAAAGAACTGAAATTTTCCTTTGATAAGTTCAACATACCGTATTTCAACGATGAAAGGCAGAGTATTTCTTCCCAGCCGCTTATTATGCTTGTTAATTTCCTTT
>JAFYFO010000255.1 GCA_017543725.1 Eubacterium sp. | reverse complement strand
GAAATTCTTATTGTTGCGGATAAAACCGCTGACCCCGCTTTTCTTGCGGCGGATTTAATGAGCCAGGCAGAACACGATAAACTCGCCTCTGCAATCCTCCTTTCAACTTCAAGCGACCTTGCAAAGCAAACGCTTCACGAAATTGAAAAGCAAATAAGAAACCTTGAAAGAAAAGATATTATCAAAGAATCCCTTGATAATTTCGGCGAAATCATTGTTTGCGAAAATATTGAGCAGGCGATTGATTTTGCAAACGAACTTGCTCCCGAACATCTTGAACTCTGCGTCAGCGAGCCGCTTAAATATATCGGAAAGATTGATAACGCAGGTTCAATCTTCCTCGGAAACTGGTCTCCTGAGCCCCTCGGCGATTATTATGCAGGACCAAACCATGTTCTTCCGACTTCGGGAACGGCAAGATTTTTCTCGCCCCTTTCGGTGGACAGTTTCATCAAAAAATCATCGTTTATTTATTCCACCTGCAACGAACTCAGAAACGCTAAAGACGATATTATCAAACTTGCTCAGACCGAAGGACTGACGGCTCACGCAAATTCTATCAAAGTCAGATTTGAATAGGAGAAGGAATATGAGAAGTTCAACAGTTGAAAGAAAAACAAAGGAAACTCAGATAAAATGCTCGCTTTGCCTCGACGGCGGTGAGATTGAAGTTGAAACAGGCATCGGCTTTTTCAATCATATGCTTGACGCCTTTGCTCATCACGCAGGTTTCGGGCTGAAACTTGATGTTAAGGGCGACCTTGAAGTTGATAACCACCACACAGCGGAGGATACGGGAATTGTTCTCGGAAGCGCTTTTGCAAAGGCAATCGGCGGCTTTTCGGGAATTGAGCGCTACGGCTATTTTTCCATACCGATGGATGAAAGCCTTGCAAATGTTTCACTTGATTTATCAAACAGACCCTTCCTTGTTTTCAATGCAAAAATGGCTCAGGAAATCTGCGGCGATTTTGAAACCGCCGTTTGCGAAGAATTCTGGAGAGCGTTTGTAATGAACGCAGGTATAACGCTTCATATCAATGTTCCGTACGGAAACAACGCTCACCATCAGATTGAAGCAATCTTCAAGGCTGTTGGCCATGCGCTGAAAATTGCCGTTAAACCGAATGAGGACGGGAGCACTTTATCTACAAAAGGAGTTTTGTAGATTATTACGAAAAACGAATTTCGGGCGGAGATGCGCACCCGATTATAGGTGATTGATAATGATAATTTTTCCTGCAATTGATATTATAGACGGGAAGCCCGTAAGGCTGTTTAAGGGCGATTTTTCAACAAGCGAACAGGTTGCCGAAAACGCTATTGAAACCGCAAAGAGTTTTGAAGAGGCGGGCGCTCAGTGGGTTCATATGGTTGACCTCGACGGCTCGCTTCAGAAAAAGAGGGTTAATTTTGCAACATTTATTGAAGTTGCTTCAAAAACAAATCTCAAAGTTGAACTCGGCGGAGGAATAAGAACGCTTGAGGATATTGAGTTTTATGCCGAAAACGGCATAAGCCGTATAATACTCGGCTCTGTTGCGCTGAAAAACCAGAAATTGGTTGAAGAAGCCGTATCAAAATGGGGCGATTTAATCGCTGTCGGAATAGACGCTAAAGACGGTTTTGCCGCTGCGGAGGGATGGACTGAAAAAAGCGAAATTCATTTCATCGACCTTGCCAAAAAGATGGAGCAAATCGGAGTTAAAACGATTATCTACACCGATATTTCAAAAGACGGAACTCTTGCAGGACCGAACATTGCGCAGTTAAAAGAACTTAACGAAGCAGTTTCCTGCAATATAACCGCTTCGGGCGGCGTTGCAACAATAGACGATATCAAAGTGCTCAAAGAGAATAATCTCTACGGCGCAATTTGCGGAAAATCAATTTATAAAGGAACTCTTGATTTGAAAGAGGCGCTGAGGTGTGCTGATGATTGATGTTAAAAAGTATTTCAAAAAAAGCGATTTGATTCCTGCAATAATTCAGGAAAGCGAAACAAAAGAAGTCCTGATGCTCGCATATATGAATGAGGAATCAATGAAAAAAACTCTTGAAACAGGCTACACCTGGTTTTATTCCCGTTCCCGTCAGGAACTCTGGAATAAGGGAGCAACCTCGGGTCATTTTCAGAAGATTGTTTCCATAAAAGGCGACTGCGACGACGATACTCTTCTTATAGAAGTTATTCAGACAGGAGCCGCCTGCCACACGGGACACCACTCCTGCTTTTTCAACGATATTGAATTTAATGAAGGTTAAAAATATGGACTATATCAGAAACGAATTTGAAACCATAACTCAGAGAAGAAAGGCAAAGAGCGAAGGCTCATACACCAATTATCTCTTTGAGCAGGGCATAGATAAAATACTCAAAAAAGTCGGCGAGGAATCATCGGAGGTGATTATCGCCGCTAAAAACGGAAAAAATGAAGAAACCGTCGGCGAAATCTGCGACCTGCTTTATCACACTCTTGTTTTGATGGCTTATCAGAATATCTCTGTTGAGGATATTGAAAAAGAACTTGATAAAAGAGCGCAGAAAGCGGGCAATTTAAAGAAGTTTCATAAGGTGGATAAGAATTCATAATGGCTCACAGAAAATGGGTTTTGCGCGAAGCGGATAAGAATCGTGCAAATGATTTAAGCGAAAAATTCAATATAGACCCATTTATAGCCTTCCTGCTTGTTGCTAGAGGGATAGACAGCGATATTGCATTTTCGGAATTCGTTTCCGAAAGTGTTAAACTTGTTTCGCCTTTTGACTTTACGGATATGGAAAAAGCCGTTCAAACGGTTAAAAATGCAATCAGAAATAATGAAAAAATCTGCATTTTCGGAGACTACGATTGCGACGGAGTTACCTCAACTGCAATAATGCTTTCGTTCCTCAAAAAAGAAGGTGCTAAGGTTTTTCATTATATTCCGAATCGTGAAGGCGAGGGCTACGGGCTTAATTTCAACGCCATAGATGAGATAAAAAGCAAAAACGCCTCGCTTATAATAACCGTTGATAACGGAATAAGCGCCATAGAAGAGGCGCAGTATATTTATTCTCTGGGAATGAAACTTCTTGTAACCGACCATCACCAGGTCGGAAGCGAACTTCCGAGGGCGGAGGCGGTCATTAATCCCCACAGGACGGAAAACAATCTTGATTTTCGCGACTACTGCGGTGCGGGAGTTGCTTTCAAACTGATTTGCGCTGTCAGCGATGAAGACGCGGGAAAACTCGTTGATGAATATATCGACCTTGTTGCAATCGGAACTATCGGCGATGTTGTTCCGCTGACAAATGAAAACAGAGTTTTTGTCAGGGAAGGGCTTAAAAAGATAAACTTCAATCCGAGAAGCGCAGTTAAAGCCTTTAAAGCGGTTAATTCCTCCGATAAGGTTTATACGGCAAACGATATTGCTTTTCAACTCTGCCCGAAAATAAACGCCGTCGGCAGAATGAGCCATGCAAACACCGCGCTTGAATTCCTTCTCAGCGAAAACTATAATGAGTGCTGCGAATATTTCAATAAACTAATCAGCGAAAATTCAAACCGTCAGGCTGAGGAAAAGGCAATTCTCAGCGATATCGCAAAAAAGATTGAGCAGGATGAATCGCTTGTTAACAAAAGGGTTATCGTTATTTCCGGCGAGGGATATCACCACGGAGTTGTCGGCATTGTTGCAAGCCATATTGTTGAAAAATATGCAAAGCCGACAATTATAATCGGCATTGATGAAAACAATGTTGCAAGAGGCTCTGCAAGGTCGGTTGAAGGATTTAATATTTTTGAAGCAATAGGCGCTTGCAGCGAGGATATTATTCAGTTCGGCGGACATCCGCTTGCGGCGGGAGTAACCCTTGAAAAAGAAAAAATTGAGTTATTCACAAAGCATATAAATGAATACGCCTTTTCAAATTTTGAAATAATGCCGCCGCTCAAACTCACTGTTGATTGCAAACTTTCGCCGTTTTATCTCAGTATTGATTTTGTTGATAATCTGAAAATTCTTGAGCCGTACGGCGCCTCAAATCCGCAGGCTGTTTTTGCAATTGAAAGAATGAAACTGATTAATGTTTCTCCGATGAGCGAGGGCAAGCATATAAAACTCGAACTTGAGAAAAAGGGAAGAATCATAAAGGTTGTCAAGTTTTCTTCGCCTTATGATGAATTTCCGTTTTTCCGCGGCGATTATCTCGACCTTGCTCTAAAAATAACGGATAACTATTTCAACTCCAGGCGCTATCTTTCCGTTCAGGCGCTTGATATAAGGCTTTCGGGCTCTGATGATGAAAGATATTTTGCAGAGAAAAACAAATATGAATTGTTTTTACAAACGGGAAAGGCGGATAAAAGCCTTTATCCAAGCCGTGATGTCTGCGCAGGCATTTATAGGTTTTTATCGAAGAATAACGGATATAAATTCGGATTTGATAATTTATATTTCAGAATAAATTCAATTGCTTCATATGCTCAGATGATGTTTGCAATCAAAGCGTTTGACGAAACGGAAATAATCAGCATAGAGGGCGAAAAAATAACTCTTAATAAAGTTCAGAAAAAAGTTAACCTTGAAGAAACAGCGGTTTTAAAATCGTTAGGCAGAGTGAAATGAATCCGAACCGCCTGAAATGCAGTTCTTAAGCGAAATTCGAATTTTT
>JAFYFO010000254.1 GCA_017543725.1 Eubacterium sp. | reverse complement strand
CGCTGAGCCACGACAGCGGTTCATGCCACGGATACCGCTTCAATCTTCCCGGCAAAAGAAGCGTTGGGGTTTGCACCGATACGGGATACATAACCGAAAACGCAAGAGAAACCCTGCTCGGAAGCGATTTGGTTTTTCTTGAATCAAACCACGAAATAACGCTTCTTCAGAACGGAAACTATCCCTATCATCTCAAAAAGAGAATTCTTTCGGATAAGGGTCACCTTTCAAACACTTCGAGCAACGAATTTGCAAAGGAACTTGCAAAAAGCGGAACAACGAGATTTGTTCTTGCCCACCTCAGCAGGGAAAACAACACCCCCGATATCGCAAGGCAGAGCGCCGTTTCCGCCCTGTTTGAAGAAGGTTTTGAAGAAAACACTGATTACAGGCTCTATGTCAGCGCGCCTGTCAACAGCGAAAGGGCAATCAGTTTATGATAAAAATCAATATTGTTGCCGTCGGCAAATTAAAGGAAAAATATCTTTCGGACGCCTGCAAGGAATATTTAAAACGCCTCGGCGCGTTTGCCAAGGTTGAAATATGCGAAATATCCGAATACCGCGCAAAAGAAAATCCCTCCCCTGCCGAAATCGAAATCATCAAGGAAAAAGAGGGCGAACAGATTTTATCAAAAATACCAAAGGGCGCATATGTTTTTCCGATGTGCATTGAAGGGAAAGAACTTTCAAGCGAGGAATTCAGCAAAAAAATCGAAAAGGAAATGCTTTTATCAAACGCGGAATTTGTTTTCATTATCGGAGGCTCCTTCGGGCTTTCCGAAGCGGTTAAAAGCAGGGGCGATTTCAGGCTTTCTTTCGGGAAAATAACCCTGCCCCACCAACTTATGAGAGTTGTTTTGCTCGAGCAGATTTACAGGGCGTTTTCAATAATGAACAATTCAAAATACCATAAATAAAACCGTGATTTGAACTATGCCGAATCACGGTTTTTCTTTTAATCAAAGTACATTGAATATCGTATGTCATCCGCCATTGAAAGCGCTCCGTTTTCTCCGACAACAATATGGTCGTTTAAAGAAACTTTTATTTTTCTGCAAAGCGCAAGCAAATCAATGGTGAAATTTATGTCCTGCGGAGACGGCTGATTGCTGCCTTTCGGATGATTATGGGCAATAATGATATTTGCGGCGTTGTTTTTTATTATGCACTCCATAATTCTGTACGGCTCAACAAAGGAGGAAGAAGAATTGCCCTGCGCAACCTCTTCAACTTTTATAATTCTTTGCGAATTATCAAGGCATATGATAATAACAACCTCGTTTTTTCGGTTTTGCAATTCGTTGAAAACAAAGTCGCACGCTTCTTTGCAGGATTTAATGGTTTTTGTTTTTTCATTTCTGTTTTTGCTTATTCTGCCGTCGATATTCCTGCAAAGATTTATTAAAATAGCAGTGTTTTCGCCAACTCCTTCAACCTGCTTCAGTTGGCTTATATCAGCCTCAAAAACTCCTTCAAGCGAACCGAAGCGGTTTATTAAAGCATATGCAATTTCCTTAACATCTTTTCTCGGAATTGCATAAAAAAGCAATAGTTCAAGAACATTTGAATCAGACATTGATTCAAATGAATTTTTAAGATATGCACTTCTGACTCTTTCCCTATGTTTTTCCCTGCTAAGTTCAGCCATATAATTCCTTTATCTGAATGAATTTGTTGTTTTATCGTATTCAAAGCCCGCATTATTAAGGGCTTTTTCTATTTCTTCTTTGCTCTCTCCCATATCTTCGCAAAGCGCATCAAGAGAGGAATAAAAGTCCCTTAGTTTCATATTTATAACGCTGAGAAGCATAAAAGGGTCTTTCGGTAAACTCATATTGAACCTCGTTTTATATAAATTCTTTCATATGTCAAATTAATTATATCATTAATTATTGCATATTTCAACAATAACTATTACAATAAAACAAGGTGATTATATGTTTTTCGGAAAATGGATTGCTCCTGCGGAACTTCGGGATAATCTTCACACTGTTTTTTCAAAAGAATTCTTCCTTGAAGAATTTGAAAACGCGAAAATAAATATATCCGCAAAGGATTACTATAAATTATATATCAATAATAAATTTGTCGGTCAGGGTCCTGCGCCGTCCTATTCCTTTGCGATGAATTTCAATGAATACGAT
This sequence comes from Eubacterium sp., assembly GCA_017543725.1. Lineage (GTDB taxonomy): Bacteria > Bacillota > Clostridia > Oscillospirales > Acutalibacteraceae > Eubacterium_R. The sequence goes on along the minus strand of JAFYFO010000254.1, from coordinate 1,942 downwards.
ATAGCAAAATATCTTGAAAACGGCAAAAACGAAATAAAAGTTTTGGTTTTCTATCAGGGCTTAACAAACAGAGTGTGGCTCAGCGGCGGCGGAGAAGTCGGTTTGATTGCCGATGTTTTTATTGATGGCAAAATCTTTCTTTCAAGTGATAAAAACTGGACATATCGGATTGATGAAAGTTATCTTGAAAGTGAAACAGTCGGCTATGAAACCGCCTTTCTTGAAAACAGGGATTTGAGAATTCCTCTCGGTGAGTTCAAAACGCCCGCTGAAATAAAAAAAGATTATGTTTTCAAAAACGAGCCCTTCCCCGCCCTGCAGATAACGGCAAAAAGGGTTGAGCCGATAACAAAAAATAACACATATTTCTATGATTTCAATCAGGAATATGTCTGCAATATCAGAATAAACGCAAAATCCGATAAGGCGGGCAAAAAGATAATTATTCACTGCGCCGAAGAACTTGATGAAAACGGCAAGACCCGCTTTGATATGCGCTGCGGCTGCAGATATGAGGAAAGGTGCATACTTGATAAGGGCGAAAACCTCATTGAACAGTTTGATTATAAAGCGCTGAGATATCTTGAAATAATTGCGGATGAGGGCGTTGAAATCAGCGCCGAAATTTTAATCAGGCACTATCCTTTTGAAAACTTTGATTTCAAAACAAAAAACACGGATTTGAATTCCGTTTTGAATCTCTGCAAAAACACCGTTTTGCTCGGCACGCAGGAGGTTTTTGTTGACTGCCCGACAAGGGAAAAGGGGCAGTATCTCGGAGACGCCTTCATTTCGGGCTTTGCGCATTATTATTTAACAAAAGACTGCCGTTTGCTTAAAAAAGCGATTGAAAATTTTGCCGATTCAATTAATTACTGCGGCAGATTTTTAGCCGTTGCTCCCTGCTCATATCGGCAGGAAATTGCCGATTATTCGCTTTTGTTTTCCGATATGGTTTATAAATATTATAGTTTAACAAATGATAAGCCATTTCTTGAAAAAATGCTTTTCACCTGCGAATTTATCAACAATTATTTTTCAGCGTTTGAAGATTCGGACGGCTTGCTCATCAATGCAGACAGGCAGTGGAATCTTGTTGACTGGCCTGAAAACGCAAGGGACGGTTATGAATTTGCAGATAAGCACTGTGTTTTGAATGCTTATTATATTAATTCGGTTTTGAATGAAGAGAGAATAAAAAAGGCGCTCGGAATTGAATTTGAAAGCAAATCACAAGCGCTGATTAACAGTTTCAATAACGAATTTTTAAACAGAGAAACGGGCTTGTATGTTGATAATTCTTCGGGCGCTCACTCCTCTGTTCATTCAAATATGCTTCCCCTCGCCTTCGGGATAAGCAGCGAAGAAAGAATAGCGGAATACCTTATTGAAAGAGGAATGAAATGCTCTGTTTTTATGTCATATTTCTTTCTTAAAGCGCTCTGCAAAACAAAGAGAAAGAGCGAGGCGCTGAGTTTTATTCTTTCAAAGGAAAAACACAGTTGGCTCAATATGATAAACGAGGGCGCAACAACGCTTTTTGAAGCGTGGAGCAAGGATGAAAAGTGGAACACAAGCCTTTTTCATCCCTGGGGCGCAGCGCCGATTCTTATTTACTTTGAAGACCTTGAAAACGAAATAACTATGTGATATAATTCACCTGCAGCAAACGGAATCAGGTGAGAATCCTGAGCAACCGCCATTACCGTATTTGACGAAAAGGATTTAACACGCCATTGGGAAACCGAGAAGGCAAATCCTGCGAGGCAAAGCATCGCATCATAAGTCGGGAGACGCGCTGCAAAGGCATTAAGAACTCAAATCGAGTAAGCCTTAAATTGCATATTTCACGCCCCTTTTTCCGCTTTTTGTCTCACCATACGGAAGTATGCTTTCACCAAAAAACGAAAAAATGAACGCAAACTATGAAATTTAAGGTGCT
>JAFYFO010000253.1 GCA_017543725.1 Eubacterium sp. | reverse complement strand
TAACCGTAATACTCATATAGAAGCTTATAGTTAATTATGGGGGAACCCTTTCTGAAGAAAGGTTCTCCCCCATACCCCTTTCCAAAGACTTTTATCTGGTTTTTTCTCAGATAGGGCGCTCCTGCATTTTGCAGGACTTTTTTATTTTATAAAGCGCTCTATCTGAGAAAAAACAAAACGAAAGTTTTAGGGAGAGAGTTTGAGAGAAGCCCCTTTTTCAAAAGGGGTTCTCTCAATAATAAGCATAAAACTTCTTTATACGTACTACGGTTATGTCGGAGCTTTTTTATTTATATTTGGCAAGAAAAATCGAAAAATGGCAAATATAGTATTGACATTCAAAAACAGCTATGATATAATACTAACGACTTTAAGTATATAAGCACTTGAAATCGACAAAATGTATATTCATTTTCCGAAAAGCTAAAAACTTCTGTAAAGAACACATCATGATTTTATAATGTCTTCTTGTCCTGTTTTTCGATTCAAAAATTCCGTATTATTTGTACTATTGATGTTTTTTGCCGTGTTTATCAGAAGTAAGTTCAGCTTCTTAATATGCCATTTGTAATAGAATAAGGAGGACATAGTAATGAAAAAACACCTTGGTTTTAAGAAAACAACTGCATTTTTAATGTCAATGGCTCTTATTGCAGGAGCAATGCCTGTGAATGCAGGCGGCTTTTTCAATGCAGGCAGCGGTATCACTGCCAATGCAGCAGCAGAGAAAAAAGCTCCAGCAGTAGGCACACTTTATAAAGAAGGCGACACCATTGCTATTACAGGCGAGACATGGTTCGTAGTCGATGATGATCCTAATTCGGGTTATCCCTCAGCAAAGGTAAGCAGCGATATTACAATAACCGCATTTGAAAACTCCGACGCAGATAATCAGTATATCTGGAAAACAGGCGACACCATGTTTACGGAAGTACATAACGGTTTTTATGTAACTCGCAAGGATAAGTCTGTAACTCCTAAGGGCTTCTATATAACAGGCGGTAAGGGCACAGAAACCGAGCCTTATATTATCGGACTTTCAGTTCCAAAGTTCAGCAGCAAGAATATTACTCTCAACGACGGCATCGGCTTGAACTTCATCGTCGGTGAGGTAAACGAAGAAAACGCTGACAGCTTTAAGGTGAAGTTATCAGGCGACTGCGACGAGGCAGGCAATACTCTTCACGAACTTGAGCTCAAAACAATAGGCGGCAAGGAAGTTTACTGCGTAACAGCCAATGTTGCCGCAAACAAAATGAACAGCAAGATAACTGCCGAGCTTTATTACGGCGGCAGCAAAACACCTGTTGATACTCTTGCTTTTTCAGTAAATGATTATCTTGACGCTGTTGGCACTTCAGACAATACCAAGCTCAAAGCCCTTGTAAACGCAACAAAGCAGTACGGAAAGGTCTCCGAAGCATATTTCAGCAACGGAACTCTGCCCGAGGTAAAGGACCACTCAAAGGATATCCTCGACGCAAAAACAGTATTCGGCGAGTATTCCTTCAATAAGTATCAGCCAATGTTCGATTCAAGCGAAGCTTTAATGTCACTTGTTC
>JAFYFO010000252.1 GCA_017543725.1 Eubacterium sp. | reverse complement strand
TATCCTGAACATCGTAAATATCGGAAAGGTCAAGTTCAGCGCTCTGAATTTCCTTGCCGCTGAGTGCGTCGGAAAGTTCGTTTATAAACTCTTCGGCAGAACCGCCGTCAAACGCAATATGATGAATCGCCATATGCAGAATGAGGCTTCCGTCGCTTATTTCGTATATTTTGGGTCTGACAGGAATGCCCGAATTGAGATTGAAAGGAACTGCGTAGTTATCAATAATTGAAATAACATCCTCGCGGTTTTCAGCCTTTTCAACTTCGATTTCAGGCAATTTATCGCAGAGAATTCTGACGGGCAAGCCGTTTTCTTCGCCGTAATACGAGCAAAACGCCTCGTGCGCTTTGAAAACCTTGCACAGTGCATCTTTAAGGCTCTTTGTGTCCGTTTTGTTGATAACAGCGCCGACATTAAGATTGTAAACCGTTGAATTCTCATCAAGTTTCTGCTCAAGATACATTCCCCTTTCAAACGGAGTCAGGGGATATATTCTCGGCTTTTCAGCCTTTTTAACAAGCGTTTTTTTCGAGGCTTTTTTAATCAGAAGTCTTTCAATCATTCTGGGCGTTTTGCCTGCAAAAATATCGGAAGTGCTGATTTTATAAAGCGAACATTCGCTTGCCGCCATAGCGCATTTTATTGAATCGCCTCCAAGGGCAAAGAAATCGTCGTCAACGCCGACATTCTCAACCGAAAGAACCTTTTCAAAGGCGTGGCAAAGCGCTTTTTGCATATCGGTTTCGGGAGCGATATAATCATTTTTAAACGCGGCAGCCTCGGGGACTTCAAGCGCGTTTCTGTCAAGTTTTCCGTTTGCGTTAATCGGCAGTTTATCAAGTTTAACAAAGAAAGAAGGTATCATATATGATGGAAGTTTTTTGGAGATTTCTTCCTTGATATCCTGCGCGTCAACGGCTTCTTTTTCAACATAATAAGCAACAAGGTAAACCTGACCGTATTGGTTTTTGAAATCCTTTATCGCCGCATCGAAAACGCCGTTTGCACTTTTGATAACAGTTTCAATTTCACTCGGCTCAACACGCTGGCCGTTTATTTTAACCATCCAGTCCATACGGTTGAGGAAGATGATATTTCCGTCTTCGCCGCGCTTAACAATATCGCCCGTGCGAAGCAGATTTTCAAAACCGTCCTCAGCGCAAAACGGATTTTTTGTGAAGGTTTTGGCGCTCTGTTCGGGAAGATTGAGATATTCCCTTGCAAAACGGCCCGCAAGGCAGAGTTCGCCCTCCTGCACCTGATTGCCGTTTTCATCAAGAACATAAGCCTTAACCTCGCCGATTGGAAGACCTATCGGGGTGTTTGAATATTTTTTATCAACTTTAAAGGCAAGCGTTCCTGCGCACTCCGACTGGCCGTACATAACAACAAGTTCAAAATCCTCGCTGTATGTGTCTGAAACACGCTCACTGCCTGTGTAAACAGTTTTGAGTGAATTGCCCTTGGGTTGAAAAACTTTCAGCATTTTGGGGCTGATGAAAAGATGATTGATTTGATTTTCATCAATAAAATCCGCAAGCAAAACAGGGTCGCGCATAACATCAAGGGGCATAATGCAGCCCGTTGCGCAAACTGTCAGCGGAAGGAAAATATCGTGAACGGAAACAACGAATGAGAAAGGCGCTGCAAGCGCAGTGCGGCATCCCTGCTGAAAATCAAAATAATCGTTATAACGAAAAACAGCGTCGCTGATACTTCCGTGGGTGTGCAAAACGCCCTTGGGTCTGCCCGTTGAACCAGAAGTGTAAATCAAAAGCGCAGGCGTATCGTCGTCTGCCTCGGCGTTTCCTGCAAATGGCTCTTCTTTTTCAATTGAGCGCAGGAATTTTTCGTTTATAACCGCCTTTGCACAGCAGTCGTTTCTGATTGATTCAAGCCTTTCTTCGGGATAGGTTGTCAGCAACGGCGCAAAAGCCGCTCCTGTGAGCCAAGCGGCATACATAGCGGCGATATATTCCTTATTTCTCGGGAGTTCTATTGTAACAAAATCGTTTTTGCCGACTCCGTTTTTGATAAGCCTTGAAGCAATTTTTCGTGCGCAGGAATCAAACTGCGAAAACGAAAAGGCGCCTTTGCCGTCCGAAAGAACCTGAAATTCGGGATATTTTTTTATGTTTTCGCAAATTTTTTCAGTAAGTCTGCTCATTTTTTCTCCATTATTCGAAAGTCAGGACCTTATCAAATCCCGTCATAGTTAATAACTGCATAACATTTTTTGAAACATTTCTGAGCGAGAAACTATCTTTTCCAACAGTCTGGTGCGCCTGAATTATAACGCGGATTCCCGCTGAGGAAACATAATCAACATCCTTCATATCAAGAACGAGTTTTTCACATTCCTTGCAAGCGGCGTTTACTGCTTCATCAAGTTCAGCTGAGGTCAGAGTGTCTATTCTTCCCTCGGGGCATAATGTGCAGATTTTGCCGTTTATTTCTTTCTTAATATCCATTATAAGTACCTCCTGTTAATGAAACATCAAATAGTTAGTTCAATTATAACATATAATACTAAAAAAGTATATATTTTGTTTAATCTTTTTAGGAAATTCGCTGAAAGAAGTTCCCCGAAAGCCAGCCAAAACCAACTTTCGGGGATTTTTAATCTAACATAAAATAATACTAATACCAATTTAAAATTATGTTACTTTGAGAAAATGTAAAAAATGCTCAGTCACGCATATTGTTAATTTTCCTTGACAAAATGAACATCTTTTTCTAAAATAAAAAGGGTTAAAACTCAGATTAATAACCGAAAAGGAAGGACGACTATGGAAAAAACAAAAAATAATTCATTAATCTGGAAAATTATTTCCTTAATTCTTGCAATTGCATTAATTGCTGTGAGCGTTTCATTCGCAGCGCACACAAAAAAAGAAAGCAAACCCGAAACCGCCGAAGTACCTCAGAGCGCGCTCTCACTCTGGAACGACAGCGCAGCGGCAAAAACAGAACTTCTTGATTATCTCAAGGCAGTTACAACTGAGGGCGGAGAAGATTTCATCCCCGTTGAAAACAGAATTGCGGTTTTCGACCTCGACGGAACTCTCGCCTGCGAAACAGACCCCGTTTATTTCGACCACTGCATTTACTACCACCGTGTTGCAGAGGATGAGAATTATAAGGATAAGGCAAGCGATTTTGAAAAGGATGTTGCAAAAGAAGTTAAGCAGTATATGGATACGGGCGTTTCTCCTGAAGATTTGATGGTTAAGCACGGCAAGGCTGTTGCCTCTGCGTTCAAGGGCTTAACTCCCGAAGAATTCATTGATTATGTTGCTGAGTATGCAAAAACCCCCGCTCCAGGATATAATAATATGACAAGGGGCGAGGCTTTCTTTAAGCCGATGCTTGAAGTTGTTGAACTTCTTAAAGAGAATGATTTCACGGTTTATGTTGTCAGCGGAACAGACAGATTTATCGTCAGAGGTCTTGTTAAGGCTTCCCCGCTTGATTTGCCCGACTCACAGATTATCGGTTCGGATGAATCAATGGTTGCAACCGACCAGGGCAAAACGGACGGCCTTGATTATCAGTTTGATGACGACGACCAACTCATTATGGGCGGCGAATTCCTTATCAAAAACCTTGATATGAACAAAGTTACCGTTATTCAGCAGGAAATCGGAAAACAGCCCGTTTTATCCTTCGGAAACAGCGGAAGCGATTCAAGTATGGCTGAATACACAATAAACAACAATGAATACAAAGCAAAGGCGTTTATGCTCTGCTGCGACGATACTCAGCGCGAAAACGGCAACCCCGAAAAAGCGCAGAAAATGGCTGACAGTTGCAAGGAAAACGGCTGGACGGCAATTTCAATGAAGAATGACTGGAAGACAATTTACGGCGAAAACGTAACGAAGAAATAATAAATAAAGAGGTGAAACGGATATCCCGATTCACCTCTTTTTCATTTTGCGTAAGTTTATTATTATATATACAGATATTATAAGCAGTAACGCTCCAAGCACTATAAGCGCGTTATATATCATATAGGGTTTATTTTCAACGTCGTGACTTGCGACGATGTTTGTTGAATAGATAAATCCATCGACTCTGTATGTTACTTTTCCCAAAACCTGATTTTGTTTAATCGGGGCTTCAAGAACTTCCGGAAGCTCTGTTTCATATACTACGTTTTTTGCATTAATTTCGTTTGGCGCAAGCGATTTTATATCTGTGAGAATATATGTATCAAGCGTGCTTGTGTCCTTAGTTACATTTTCAATTATTCTTTTTCCGTAGGATTGATATTTTTTCGCAAAGGTTTTATATGAATAATTTTCATATACATATTCAAGCAGCTTTTTCGAATCGTAAAAACGCTCGTTTATTCCGTTTTGTTTTATCTCTCCGCCTAAAACAACACAGATTAAATCGAGTCCGTCTTTTGAACTGCCCGACACGAGACATTCGCCCGCAGGAGTTGTATGACCCGTCTTAATCCCGGTACAGTGGGAATAATAACAGCTCGATGAGGGTAAAAGCAGCTCGTTTGTATTTTCATATTTTCTGTCGTTATTTTTGTATATTTCGGTTGGCGGAACTGTAAAGCTCTTTGACTTTACAATTTCATTGAAAACGTCGTACTTTCTGCACTCTTTCGCAATAATGTATAAATCATATGCGCTGCAGTAGTGGCTGTCGTCGTGAACTCCGTTCGGATTTACAAAATGAAGCGTTTCACATCCAAGCTCCTTTGCCCTCTTATTGGAAAGCTCGGCGAAAGCGTCGATGCTTCCGCTTACATGCTCGGCAAGGGCGTAGGCAGCTTCGTTTGCGCTCGGAATAAGCAGAGCCTGAAGAAGGGTATATACGGTATGTTCCTCTCCCGGCTTAAGATTTGCGTTTGAGTACCCCTCAGGAATTAAATCAACCGCTTTCTGCGATATCTTAACCTTTTCCTCAACGTTACAGTTTTCGAGTACAATAAGCGCCGTAAGTATCTTCGTTGTGCTTGCAGGATACATCTTTTCGTGCGCGTTCTTCTCATAAAATATCTTTCCGCTCTCAGGGTCGGCTAAAAATGCAGCCTTACAGCCTATTTCCGGCGCGTTACTGTTCTTGCTTTGCTCATCCTTATTATATTCAAAGGTCAGTCTCGGCGCCTGCGCTATTTCGTTTTGCTCATAAAGAGAATCGCTGTACTTAATATTTGCTTCAGCGGTCTGCGCCAAAACGCTTATAGGAGTCAACGTAAAGCAGAGTGCAAATAATACAATTAAAAATGACTTTTTCATATACTACCTCGCTAGAATTACAGCTAAACTATATCATATTTTAAAATATACGTCAAACCTTCTTGCTCGATTGATGTATTTATGCTATTATTAAACAAAGGAGATGATAAAATGAAAAAGGAAAAAAAGAATTCCGCATTAATTGCTCCTGATAATACGCTCCCCGCAGAGCAGAGAAAGAACGTTTCCACGTTTGAGTATATCTGCCTTATGTTGGCGCGTATCGGAGGTATGTTCGGCACAACGCTTACAGGTACTCTTGCTGCGGCATTTCTTCACGAGCTGTATTACGGCTCCGTCGGAGTGGATGCAGGAAGAATTGCAAAAATCGGCGCTCTGCAGACAACTCTTACAACCGTATTAGGTATAGTATTCGGTCTCGTTGCGGGCATTATTGTTCAGAAGTGGAAAACACGCTGGGGCAGATACCGTCAGTGGTATATTATCTGTCTTGTTCCGATGTTTGTTCTTACGGTTTTGTTTTTCTATGTTCCAAAGGGCTGGACTGTTGAGCAGATGATTTTATTCCGCTACGGAATTGCGTGCAGCCAGACTGTAATAAATATATTCAACAACTTCGGTCAGAATGTAGCGCAGGTTATTTCTCCCAATCCGAAAGAAAAAAAGACTGTTGCAACCATCTGGCAGCTTTCGTATTATCTTGGATACGGCGGCGCTTATCTTGCAACCTTTGTTTACGGTCTTTTCAGCGACGACAAAAACGCTATGTATATGAC
>JAFYFO010000023.1 GCA_017543725.1 Eubacterium sp. | reverse complement strand
TCGGCAAAAGCAAACTGTCATTCTCGTGGATGAAATCATTTGTGAGAATCGGAGGTATTTCAGGTCTTGAATCACTTGTTCGCAATGTTGCGTATATGCTGATGGTATCACGAATGGTGAATATGGTCGGTGAGCAGGGCACATACTGGGTGGCAAATAACTTTATATGGGGTTGGCTGCTGCTTCCCGTTCTGCAGCTCGGTGAACTGATTAAACAGGAGACGGCGAAGGATGAAAAGGCGGTCAAAAACAATACGAAGGGCTATTTCTGTATCACGGGAATTATCTGCGCTTTGTGGGTTGTGCTGATTCCGCTTTATAAGCCGTTTATGCAATATGTGCTGAACTTTGACGATGTGGATAAACTCTTCCACCTTGTGATAATTCTGCTCGGATTCTATGTTCTGTTCGCTTTTCAGAATGTTTTTGATATGACCTTCTACGGCAGGGGCAAAACAAATTATATGCTCTTTGAATCGGTTGTGACAAACTCCATTTACTACGGCATCTTCTTCGTTCTGTATCTCAAAGGCATCTGGGTGCCGACATTAACAGGCATCGCCCTGATGTTCGGCGGCGGTAACGCTTTTGACAGCATTGTTTCGGGTGTTGCATATTATGTGTTCAGAAAAAGGCAGGCGATTTGATTCGTCTGCCCTTGTTCTGTAATCAGTATTTTATCAGGATTTGCCATTCGCCGTTTCTTTTGCCGTTTTTCCTTTGGATAATGCCTTTTTCCTGCATTGCATCCATATATCTTTTTACTGTTCTGTCTGATTTTCCGATTATATCCGCTAACTCTTTTTGCGTAATTTTCGGATTATTTTTTATTGCTTTGAGTATTGCCGCCTCTTTCAAAGTGACATTTTGGCACTTTGAAATATCATTTTTGTCACTTTGAACATCAGAATTTTCAAAATCTATGTGTAAATATCTGTTTTTCAGTTCATTTTCTCTGCCGATGAGCAGATTTTCAAAGAATAATTCAAGATACTTTGTTGTAGCGGTTACGCCTTTTTTAGACTGTTAAAGCGTAAAGAACGCTTTGAAATCTGTTGAATTACAGAGATAAACACTCAGAATAATTTTTATAAATATTTCAAATATGCTTTTGCAATAACCTTTTTGCCTTCTTCGGCGGGGTGAACTCCATCTTCGGATAGGAGTTTCTTATCCGTTGATAATGATTTTTCAGCCAATATTTCATCAAGCGGAACATAAATGCAGCCGAATTCACGGGCAAGTTTTTTTGCAATTTCAATTTTCGGATTCAAATCCTCGCGCCACTGTTTTTGTTCGGGGAATACTTCAATCAGAAATGGCGAAAGAATCATTATTTTTGCGCCGAGTTTTTCTTTTGTTTCTTCAAGAATATATCTGAAATTTTTTTCGTATTCGGCGGCTGTTGTTTCGTCGTTTGAATCGTATCTGCGCCAGGTATCGTTTATTCCGATGAGAATTGAAACAAAATCGGGCTTTAAATCAATGCAGTCCTCTTTCCATCTTTCAACAAGATTAATGCTTCTGTCGCCGCTTATGCCCTTATTAATAAATGTGAGTTTATAATCGGGATATTTCTCTTTGATATATTTTGCGGCATATTTCGGATATCCGCCGCCGAGGTTATATAAATCCTCCCTTTTTCTGTCGCAGTCGGTTATGCTGTCGCCCTGAAAAAGAATAGTCATATTATCTTTAATGATGCTTTTGCTCATTTCACTCTTCCTTTCAAAAATATCCATAATTCCAATGATTAACAGCATAAGGGCAAAGATAATTATTGCGCCTGCTGAAATATCGGTTAAATAATGCGCGCCTCTGATAAGCCTTGAAACGCCCATTGCAAGCGTGTATGCAAAGCCGATAATGAATGAAGGAACAAAGTATTTATTCAGCGCCCTGCATTTTGAAAACAGGGCGGGGAGGAGCATTGCAAATGTTGCCGCCGCTGTGTGACCCGAGGGGAAGGAAGTTGCCTCACTGTAAACTCCCATATCGTTTCCGACTTTATACCAGCGGTCAAATGCTGAAAAATCGGTTGTGGCAATCCACTCCCTCGGAAGGTTTGAAGCGCCTCTTGAACTCCAGCCGTCCTCATTGATAAGTCCGTTTGAATATGCAATCATTTCCCTGAAACGGATTCTGTGGAAAATGGCTTTTATATAATTGATAATGTCGCCGCCGTAGTATAAAAGAATTCCGGCAACAGCCATAAATTCAAGCGCTTTTTTGTATTTTTTGTCCGTTTTCCTGAAAAAGAAAACGATAAAAGCAACAAGCAGAATTCTGAGTATTGCCCAGAGAATTATTGCAATTGTTCTTGAAACTCCCGCATTTGTCAGCAAATCCTGAAGATTGCTTCCGAAAGCGGCGCCCATAAAGGTATTCAGCGTGTCGTTGCTTCCCATAAACGCGCCGTAGAAAAAAGCGCCGTACATTATATGGAGCAAAAGGAAGCATATAAAATGGGTCGCTCTGTTGTTTTTGAGATAAACGAAAAACGGAAAAATTGAAGCGGCAATATCAAAGGCTTCATCAATCGGATGATATGCCGAAAGAAGCATTGACCAGGCGAAAAGCGGAACAAGATACATTGCCTGCATTCCCCAGTTTTCCATAATAATCCCGAACTTGTTTTCATAGTTGAAAAGCGCTTTATCAATTTCAAGGTCGAAAAAAGTTCCGAATATCATCAATACCGCAAAGAAAGCAAAATAAAAGCAAACGCAGAAAATAATTTGCTTTTTCAGCCTTTTATCCATTTTAAAGAAGTCCTTTCACAAAAATCTCTATTCCGATTGCAATTAAAATAATTCCGCCGATAATTTCAGCGCGCTTTGAATATTTATCGCCGACGGTTTTTCCGATTATCAGCCCTGCAATGCAGATTATGAAAGTAACCGCAAAGATGATAATGCAGGCGATAAGCGCAGAAATAAAGGTGTATTTCTGAATTGTGAAACCAACCGAAAGTGCGTCTATCGAAGTTGCTATTCCCTGAAGAATAAGCGTTGCCGCGCCGAGTTTTGTTTCTTTTTCTTCCTCGGTTTTTTTAACGCTGTCGTAAATCATTTTTGAGCCGATATAAACAAGCAGAATCAAAGCGATATAGGGAACCGCTTTTTCAAAGGCTTTGAAATAATTAACAACGGTGTTGACCAGAAACCAGCCAATCAGCGGCATTAAAAACTGAAAGCCGCCGAAAGTTCCTGCGATAACGAGCATTTTGCTCTTTTTCATTTTCGGATTGGTTATGGCGTTTGCAACGGAAACCGAAAAAGCGTCCATTGCAAGTCCTGCTCCGAGCAATATTGAATTTATAAAAAACATTATATTAATTTTCATATCAAGTCCTCACCAACTCATATTAACATATAGCCTTTTTTATGTCAATTAATTGACAGAGGCGCGCTTATTAACTATACTTATGATATGAAGAAACTCACTTTGAAAAAATCGGATATCATAATAATTCTCTGCTTCTTGCTGATTGCGGGGCTGGTTTTTTGCGCCCTGAAATTTCTTTCTCCGCAGGGAAACACGGTGAGAATTGAAGTTGATTCAAAAACCGCCGCCGTTTTTTCCGTTGATGAAAACAGAACATACAGCGTTAAGAAAAACGGCAAGGTGACGAATATTGTTGAAATAAAAAACGGCAAAGTCAGCGTTATTGCCGCCGATTGCCCCGATAAAATCTGCGTTAAACACAGGGATATAAACAAAAGCGGGGAGAGCATAATTTGCCTTCCGAATAAGGTTGTTGTTTCAATCGAGGGCGAAAAAACCGAAGTGGACGGTGTTGCAAAATGAGAAAATCAAAAAAAGTTGCCGTTTTTGCGCTGAGCGTTGCGCTTGCCTTCACCCTTTCTTTTCTTGAAACGCTTATTCCGATTAATATCGGCGTTCCGGGAGTTAAAATCGGGCTTTCAAATTTAGTTGTTGTTTCGGCGCTCTATCTGCTTGATAAAAAGCAGGCGTTTGCAATTTCAATGATAAAAATTTTAATTTCGGGGCTTGTTTTTTCGGGTGCGTTTTCGCTTTTATACAGTTTTGCAGGCGGAATTTTATCGTTTTTTGTTATGCTCCTTGCAATGAAAAGCGAAAAAATCTCAATCCTCGGCGTTTCCGTTATCGGCGGAGTTCTTCATAATATCGCTCAGATAATTGTTGCCGCAATCGTTATGCAAACTCCGAGAATAGTTTATTATCTGCCGGTTTTGCTGATAAGCGGCGTTGCGGCGGGAATAGTTATCGGCGTTATTTCAAAAATCCTTGTTCAAAGACTGCTCAAAGCAAATCTGAAATAATATATAAAAGTTTCGCATATTATTTATCGGTGATATGTGTGAAAAATAAGGATGGCATAATCGGCGCCGTCAGTTTACCGCGCGTTGAATTAACGGGAAACTGTCACTGCATAATAGACGGACTTAAATCAATAGAAATCTATTCTTCTGATAAAATAAAGGTTAACCTCGGAAAGTATTTTTTAACATTTTTCGGGGATAACCTTTTTATTAACGCCTTTTCACCGCAGGGCGCGGTTGTTGAAGGGCTTATTATTTCAATGGAGTTTGAAAGCAATGGTTAGGTTTTTCAGATGGCTTCTCGGATATGTTGAATTTGCCTTTCTGGGCGGTTTTATCGACGGTTTTGTCAACGATTGTTATCAGAATAAAATCAATGTTCATTCCCTGAAAAAGAGGGACAAAACTCTTTACGGCGAGTGCCTATATATTGATTTTAAAAGAATGATTGAGCCTGCCGAAAAAAACGGCGGAGAATTAACCGTCGTTAAAAAAAGGGGAATAATCTTTCCGCTTATGAAACTGAAAAACAGATGGGGTTTGTTTTGCGGAGCGCTTATTTTCGTTTGCCTCATCAGTTTTCTTTCGGGCTTTATATGGAAAGTTGAAATAGTCGGCAACAGCAGAATCAGCAGCGCCCGGATAATTTCTTTTCTTGAAGAAAACAACATTAAAAGAGGCGCGCCGTGGCGTTTGGTTGATAAGAATAAAACCGAAAATCTGATGCTTGCCTCCTTTGAGGACTGCGCCTGGGTTCATATCAACGAACTCGGAACAACCGCCAGAGTTGAGATTAACGAAAGCGTTTTAAAGCCGAAACTTAAATCAAAAACGGCGGCGAATGTTAAAGCGAAAAAAGACGGTTTTATTATAAAAACCTCGGTAACAAACGGCTGGCAGGTTGCAAAAGCGGGCGACAGCGTTACCAAGGGCGATTTGCTTATATCGGGGATTTATGAAAGCGAAAAGAAAAAGGGCAATCAGTTTGCCCACGCAAGCGGAGAGTTTATTGCCGAAGTTAAAGAGAAAATCTCGCTGACAGTTTCAAGAAAACAAACCTATAAATCCTATAAAGACGAAAAAACTTTCAGGAAAATCCTTTTTTTCGGAGCAGAAATTCCGCTTTATATAATTCCTTTTGAAACGAAAAACGCAGATATAAAAGCAAAGAGCGAATATCTTTCTTTAAACTCCGTTGAACTGCCAATCGGAATAAAAAAGATAAATGTCAGAAATTATGATATAAAATCAAGAATTTTAAGCGATAGCGAACTTGAAAAACTTCTTGAGAGTGAACTTGAAAAAACGCTGAAAAATGATTTTTCAAACAGCAGGATAATCAAAAAGAATCTTAAAACCTCCCTTGAAAGCAATCAGGCGAAGATAAGCGGAGAAATAATTTGCCTTGAAGATATTGCAAAAGAGGTTAAAATTAAAATTAAGAAGAAATAAGTTATTGATTGCAAAGATAATATGTGATAAAATAAAGCAGATAAAAGCAAGGAGGAAGAAACTATGCAAATGACTTTCCGCTGGTTCGGAAAAGAGAAAGATACAGTTTCTCTTGAACAGATAAAGCAGATTCCCGGCGTTGTCGGCGTTGTTCCCGCGCTTCACGATTTGCCTGCGGGCGAGGCGTGGACGGAGGACCGCGTTCAGGCAATGTGTGATGAAATAACTGCCGCAGGGCTGACAATGGAATGTATTGAAAGCGTTAATGTTCACGAAGACATTAAAATCGGGCTTCCCTCAAGGGATAAATATATTGAGAACTATAAAACCTCAATAAGAAATCTCGCCAAGGTCGGAGTTAAGGTTATATGCTACAACTTTATGCCTGTTTTCGATTGGACGAGAACGGATTTATATATGCCCCTCGGCGACGGCTCAACCTGCCTTTGCTACGATGGCAAACAGGTTGAAGGCAAATCCCCCGAGGATATGTTTAAAGAGATAGACGATAACTCAAACGGCTATGCAATGCCGGGTTGGGAAAGCGAAAGAATGGATGAAATCAAGGAATTATTCGTTAAATTCAAGGATGTTACTGCCGAGGAT
>JAFYFO010000251.1 GCA_017543725.1 Eubacterium sp. | reverse complement strand
GTCAAGGTCAACGCATAATTGGGACAACCAGGGCATATACCGAAGCACGCTTTTGTATGCAAACGGAAAATATTATCTGTTTTATCCCGGACTTACCTCAGAATACGGACAATTCGGAAACCCTATGGGTATTGCAATTATATCGGGTAACGATCCATTCTATCTTAAATAATAGATAAAGGCGGAAAATGTTATGAAAATAAAAGACGGATTTGCAAAAAGAGAAATTGCAGGGTCGCACATCGTTGTTCCTGTCGGAAAGACTGCTCTGGAATTCAATGCGATGATAACGCTCAACGAATCGGGCGCATTTTACTGGGATATTTTTCAAAACGATATAACAATTGATGAAGCAGTTAAGCTGATTCTTGATGAATACGAGGTTGAAGAATCCCGTGCACGTACTGATGTTGAAAAATTTATTGCAATGCTTGAAGAAAACGAACTTATTGAATGAAATCCGCAAGCGGATGAAATCACGATGTGATGAAATCGCCTGTGGCGGTGAAATCCCTTTGGGATTGAGGGGCTTGCAGCCGGCATTATAAAAAAGAGCGTGAAAAGGTTTTTCACGCTCTTTTAATTATTCTTTTTTGCGGTATTAATAGATGAAATTAGGATTTTTCTGATTGCTCCGCAGTCGTGGATGAGAGATTTTGCGGTCGATTCATCAATTATATTCGTTCTTTCCATTAATTCCAACCAATATTCACATTCAAAGCATTCTTTTAATGAAATTTGCATTTTTGAAATGAAATCGGCTTTGCTCTGAGCATAGTTTGCTTCTCTAATATTTGCACCGATAGATGTTGAAGCTCTTTCCAACTGATTAACAAGACTGAAATGCCCTTTTATCGTATCGCAAAGAGTAACTATCTTTATCGAAAACTCCATTGACAAATCCAATAAAATATTTTCTTTCATAAATACAACCTTTCATCCGCTTGCGGATTTCATCACAGCGTGATTTCATCGCAAAGCGATTTCATCCGTTCAAAGAACGGATTTCATTGGTTATCGCTTTACTTGTTAAAGCGATAACCTCGTCCCCAGACGGTGTTTACTCCTTCGAAGTTTTCGTCTGCGGCGAAAAGTTTATCACGAACACGGTTTACGTGAACGGTTACGGTTGAGGTTTCGCCCATGGAGTCATACTGCCAGATTCTTTCAAAAAGCTCTTCCTTGCTGAAAATCTTATCGGGCTCTTCGGCAAGGCAGGTGAGAAGGTCGAATTCCTTATTCGTAAAGGTTATTTCCTTTGAATTAACAAAAACCCTTCTTGCGTTTTTATCGATTTTGAGCGAGCCGATTTCAATAACCGAGCTTGCAGGGGCGTTTGCGCCAACAAGGCGCTCATATCTTTTTATATGGGCAATAACTCTTGCCGCAAGCTCCGAGGGACTGAATGGCTTAACGATATAATCATCTGCGCCAAGACCAAGACCCTTGATTTTATCAATATCCTCTCTTTTTGCCGAAACAAAGATAATCGGAACATTGCTTTTTTCTCGAACTCTTTTGCATATTTCAAGACCGCTGATTTTCGGAAGCATAATATCCAGCAGCAGCAAATCATAGTTGTTTTTCAACGCCATATCAAGACCAACGGCGCCGTTTTGAGCCGCTTCAACTGTGAAGCCGTTTGCTTCAAGATAATCTCTTTCAAGCTGGAGGATGCTTTCATCATCCTCAACAATTAAAATTCTTTTATTCATAGTAGTTGCCTTTCGGTTCG
>JAFYFO010000250.1 GCA_017543725.1 Eubacterium sp. | reverse complement strand
TAAGAAGCAGAAACGGCGATGTTAAAGTTCTCAATCTCTTTGCCTACACGGGAGCCGCAACGGTTGCCTGCCTCAAAGAGGGCGCAAGCGTTGTTCATGTTGACGCTTCAAAGGGTATGACCAACTGGGCAAAGGAAAACGCAAAGGCGAGCGGAGTTGATGAAGGCGATGTTCGCTGGATAGTTGACGACTGCATTAAGTTTGTTCAGCGCGAAATCAAAAGAGGAAACAGATACGATATCATTATTCTTGACCCGCCGTCATACGGAAGAGGTCCCAGGGGCGAAGTCTGGCATATTGAAGATTCAATTTATGATTTCGTTGCTCTTGTTGAGCAGGTCCTTTCCGATAATCCTCTTGCCGTTATAATAAATTCATACACAACTGGTCTTTCGCCCTCAGTTATGAAATACATTCTTGATGAAACCGTAACCAAAAGGCGGGGCGGCTATGCAGTTGCCGATGAAATCGGACTTCCTGTAACGCAAACAGGGGGAGTTCTTCCCTGCGGTGCAACTGCGGTCTGGTTTGCAGGTAATAAATATTAAACTATGAATATTATTGAATTTAAAAATGTTGATTTTTCCTACACGGTTGTTGAGGATAAACCCGATTACACAACCGAAACAAAGGAAATTGAAGTTTTAAAGAATTTTAATCTGAATATTGAAGAAGGCTCATTTGTTGCAATTCTCGGGCATAACGGCTCGGGAAAGTCAACAATTGCCAAACTGACCAACGGAATTCTTTTCCCAAAGGGCGGAGAAATACTTGTAAACGGTCTTGAAGTCAAGGATGATGAAAGCATTTTTGATGTGAGAAAAAATGTCGGAATGGTTTTTCAGAATCCTGATAATCAGATTGTTTCTTCGATTGTTGAAGAAGATGTTGCCTTCGGCGTTGAAAATCTCGGCGTTCCTTCTGAAGAATGCAGAAGAAGAGTTGACGACGCTTTAAAAACAGTCGGAATGAGCGAATTTGCCGAAAAATCTCCAAGCAGGCTTTCAGGCGGTCAGAAGCAAAGAGTTGCAATTGCGGGAATAATCGCAATGCGCCCCAAGTGCATTGTTCTTGATGAGCCGACTGCAATGCTCGACCCGAGCGGAAGAGCGGAGGTTATGAAAACAATCCTCAAATTAAATAGGGAAGAGGGCATAACAATTCTTCTTATAACTCATTATATGGATGAGGCTGTTAAAGCGGACAGGGTTGTTGTTCTCAATAAAGGCGAAATCAAAGTTGACGGAACGCCGAGAGAAGTTTTTTCAAATCTTGATTTGATGAGCGAACTTCATATAGACGCTCCGCAGTCAACAAAATTTATAAACCAACTCAAAATAAAAACTCAGCAAACTGTTCTCAACGCAGAAGAATGTGCGCAAATCCTATATAATAAACTGAAAGAAAACTAATAACTATGGCTATTTTACAGTGCGAAAACATAACATATCTTTATTCTGTCGGAACGCCGTTTGAAACGGCGGCTGTTAAAGATATAAGTTTTTTATGTGAAAAAGGCGAAATAATCGGCGTTATCGGGCACACAGGCTCCGGCAAATCGACCTTGATTCAGCATTTAAACGGCTTGCTTGAGCCGAGCAGCGGCAAGGTTTACCTCAACGGAAACGATATCTGGAGCAAGGAGAACAGAAAGAATATCAGAAGAGTCAGATTTGCGGTTGGGCTTTGCTTTCAGTATCCCGAATATCAGATTTTTGAAGAAACCGTTTTCAAGGAAATCGCTTTCGGACCGAGCCAGATGGGTCTTGATGAGGCGGAAATTGAAAAGCGTGTTTTTGAAAGTATGGACTATGTCGGCTTGAGCCGTGAACTTGAAAAGAAATCGCCGTTTGATTTATCGGGCGGCCAGAAAAGAAGAGTTGCCATTGCTTCGATTATCGCAATGAAACCCGAAGTTCTCATTCTCGATGAGCCCTGCGCAGGGCTTGACCCCAAGGGAAGGGACAGAATTCTCAACCTTATAACCGAATACCAGAAACAAGAGGGAAACACAGTTATTTTTGTTTCTCATTCAATGGAAGATATTGCAAAAATTTCATCAAGAGTTCTTGTTCTCAATAAAGGCTCTGTTGCAATGTACGGTAAAGTCAGCGAGGTTTTCTCACGCGCTGCCGAACTAAAGGAAATCGGGCTGAATATTCCCGAAATAACCGAAGTTTTTCTGAAACTGCGCGAAATGGGAATTGATTGCAGGTGCGATATCTATTCTCTTGAACACGCTGAAAAAGAATTTAACCGTCTTAGCGCATTGAAAGGGGGAAACTGATATGCTTGGTGATATAACAATCGGGCAGTATTTCCCCGGTAATTCCTTATTGCATAAAATGGATGCAAGAATGAAAATCGTTTTAATGCTGATTATGATGGTAACGGTTTTCATATGCAACAACTATTTTTCCCTTGCGCTTTCGGCAGTTATAACGCTGGCTCTTGTTTTAGTATCAAAAATAAAACCGAAAGTAATCCTGAAAGGCATAAAGCCCCTTTTGTTCATCATCCTTTTCACAACGGTTTTGAATCTTTTTTACGGAACAGGGGAGCCGATTGCAAAATTCTGGATTTTCAAAATAACCGCGCAGGGACTTAATAATGCGCTGTTTATGTCATCAAGAATAATTCTTCTTGTTATAATCGGCTTGATGCTGACCTACACAACAACGCCGACAGCACTGACAGACGCAATTGAATCGCTTTTAAAGCCGCTTAAAATCTTTAAAGCGGATATTCATTCCCTTGCAATGATAATGACCATTGCTCTCAGGTTTATTCCGATTCTGATTGAAGAGGTTGAAAAGATAATGGCGGCGCAGAAATCACGCGGCGCAGACCTTGAAAGCGGAGGAATAATCAAAAGAGCAAAGGCAATTGTACCTATACTCATACCGCTTTTCGTTTCCTCTTTCAGAAGGGCAAACGAACTTGCGGACGCTATGGAGTGCAGATGCTACAGAGGCGGTGACGGAAGAACAAAAATGAAGGTTATGCATCTTCATCTTCCCGATTATCTGTCCCTGATATTTGTTCTTGCATATGTCGGAGTAATAATTGCAAGCCGCTTTTTAATGGAGAACGTTATATGAGAAGACTTCTTATAACAATTCAATATGACGGCTCAGCCTATCACGGCTGGCAGGTTCAGCAAAACGCAATAACCGTTCAGGAAGTTTTTCAAAACGCCGTTGAAAAGGTTTTCACAAAAAGGCTTGATGTTAAGGGCTGTTCAAGAACGGACAGCGCTGTTCACGCCAATATGTATTGCCTGAGTATCGACACGGATATGAATATCAGCGATGAAAATGTTGTTCTTGCGCTTAATACATATCTTCCGAAAGATATTGCAGTTTTATCCTGCAAAGAGGTTTCTCCTGAATTCCATCCCCGATATTCCTGCAAATCAAAAGAGTATATCTATAAGATTTATAACGGAAAAATCAGAAATCCCTTTCTTGAAAAATATGCTTTTCATTATCGCTTTCCGATTGATGAAGAATATTTGAACAGTGAGGCGCAGGCTTTTATCGGAACATATGATTTCAGCGGATTCTGCAGCGTTAAGAGCGATGTTGAAGACACTGTCAGAACAATAAAGAACATAAGCGTATACCGTGAAAACGATATGGTTTATATAAAAGTTGAAGCAAACGGCTTTTTATATAATATGGTTCGCATCATTGTCGGAACACTTCTTTTTATAAACGAAGGAAAAATCAGACAGGGCGAACTCATTGATATTATAAAAAGTAAAGACAGAAAAAGAGCGGGCAAAACCGCTCAGCCTCAGGGCTTATATCTGAATAAAATTAACTATTGATTTCGGAGTGAATTATGCCATCTCAAAAAAGAGTTAATGAAAGAAGAGAAAAACAGCAGAAAAACGAGCAGAAAACAAAAACAATTATCTGGATTGTTTTGATTCTTGTTATTTTTGTGCTTATAATAATGCGAATTTGCGAAATTGATTTCAAGGATATCAAAAACCGATATTTTGATGAAAACGGGCATTTAACTTTCTCAATGACAACAAATGAAAACGCCTATCCGTTTTCGCTTAGTTCTTCGGGAGATGTTCGGGTTCAGCCAATCGGCGATAAAATTTCCATTGTTAACGACACAAGTTGCACTGTTATCAATCCGACGGACGCCAAGATTATTTATTCATATAATCACGGCTATGCAAATCCGATTGTTAAATATGCGGGAAACTATTTCTGCCTCTTTGACCAGGGCGCAACAAGGCTGCGGCTTGACAGAGCAAATAAAAATGTTTTTGAAACCAAAACGGATAAGCCGATAATTTGCGCCGATGTTTCAAAAAACGGAAATATAGCCTACATAGCAAGGTATGAAAACGGAAAGAGCGAACTTGTTGTTATCAATTCAACGCTTAAAAAACTTATGAAATACAGCATAAACGAAGGATATGCTATCGGCGTTGCAATTGATTCCTCGGGCAAGAAAATTGCCTATGCCTGCGCAAATTCAAAAAACGCGGATTTCATAACAACGATAACAACAATTAATCTCGGCGACAGCGAAAAACGCGCTTCCTTTGATTTCAGGGATTCTTCCTTTATGGACCTGCGCTATTCAACGGGTTCACGCCTTTATTATGTTTCAACGCGCGGAGTCAGCGTTATTAAGAATCAGAAGAAACTTTTTGAAACCTTCAAAAGCGGCTCGGTTAACACAGTTTGCTATAACTACACAAAGGATAACGAACTTGTTTATGTTTATTCAAGTTATTCCTCAGCAAATGAAAACAAACTTGTTTATATCAATTCTTCGGGAAAAGTCAAAACGGAGATTGATTTGAATAAAAAGCCGAAATATATAAGCGCAACAAATGAAATATGCGTTCTTTTCAAAGACAGCGTTGCGCTGTATTCAATAACAAAAGGCGAGTTGAAAACCAGTTATAAATGCGATGATTCCTTAACAAGCGCAAACAAGATTTCAACAAAAATATTTATAACCCGTCATAAAATAATAGATGTTCTGAACTAAGGTGAAATAATGACAATTTTTAATTACACTGTTAACTATATTGATATAATGCTTGCCGCTATTATCGTTTTATTTATGATAATCGGCTGGTGCAGGGGACTTCTTATCAATGTTGTTAATTTCATAAGATGGGCTTTCGGCTTGTTTATTTCATTTTTCGTAAGTGAAAGAATGGCAGGCGTTGTATATGAAAACTATGTTCAACCAAAAGCCCTTGAAACAATTAATAAAAACATTGTAACAAGCACTAATCTTGATGAAATCCTCAAAAATCTGCAGGAACTTTCAAAAAACATTCCGAAGTTTCTTTCCTCATCGGTCGATTTCGGAAAACTGAATGTTTCGGGCGATGATTTGGCAAGTTCAATTCTCGAAAACTATTTTGAGGGAATCCTTGTTTTCCTGACAAAAGCCGCTTTGTTTATCGCTGTTTTTGCTCTCTTTTTCCTGATAACGGGAATAATCATTTTCATATGTTCAAAAGGCAGAAAAAGGCGGGAGGAAAAGCGCGGCAAAAAATCTGCAATCAAGAGAGCGGACCAGTTTCTTGGTTTGCTTCTCGGAATAATGAAAGGCGCTCTGATTGTTTTTGCTCTTTCTTCGGTTCTTGTTTTAATTTTGGGACTTTATGAAGACGAATCGCAGATGGGCGCGTTTATGAAAGAAGTTAATAACTCTCAGTTGCTTAAACTGATAGATGAAATAAATCCCTTTAACGCAATAACAGGAGGTTTGCTGTGATGGAAGAAAAAAAGAATTTCAAAGATAATATGAAAGATTTATTTGAGGGCTGGAACACAATTCCGAACTGGCTTTGTTTTCTCAGAATTGCTTCAATTCCGGTTTTCTCAACTCTGTTTATCAAAGGTCAGTATATCGCCGCATTTATTATTATGATAGTTGCCGCGCTGACTGATTTGTTCGACGGAAAAATCGCAAGAAAATATAATATGGTTGCAAATCTCGGCAAAATTCTCGACCCGATTGCCGATAAACTTTCTCAAATTGCAATCGTTGTTATTCTTATCGTTAAATACTGGAACGGAATGCTCAGATACATCCTTTTCCTTTTCATAATAAAAGAACTTCTTATGCTTGCAGGCGGCGCGCTTCTTCTTTCAAAAGGGCTCCGTCCGACAGCGGCTGAGATGTGGGGAAAGGTTGCAACAACAGTATTCTATGTATTTATGATACTTATTATTGCACTTGGCGGCGAGTCAAGCGCACTTTACGGAGTTAAATTCTTTGAGCCCTTCATTCTTTCAAATACGGTTATCTGGGTTCTGATAGTTATTTCCGTAATTATGACCTTTGTTTCGCTTTTCGGTTATGTCCCGGGCTTTGTTCGCCAGATTAAGGAAAACAAGGCAAAGCAGGAAGACGAAAAAGCTGAAGAAGAGTAAAAAATTAACAAACAAACTTTAAGGAGTTAAATTAATAAATGAATCAACAAATGTGTGTGC
>JAFYFO010000249.1 GCA_017543725.1 Eubacterium sp. | reverse complement strand
ACAACGAGGGAAACGATAGACAGCATTGATTGCGATTATTTCAGAAAGATTAATTCCCTCTATCGCAGGATGTATCCGGTGTTTGAGAATAAGGCTCAAAAATGAATTGCGTAGGCGCATGAATTGTTTTCAACATTAATTGACCTGCGGTCATGAATTGATTTGACTGCAAAGATTTTTAAGCAATTCAATTCACGGAGCGTAGCGAGAATTCATGGCATAGCCAATTCATGACGGCTTGCCGTCAAATCATTAATATAACAAAACGGGTTGCCTCACTCGAGTGAGACAGCCCGTTTCTTCTTTGGCAGGGGCAAATCCTCTGCAATTTTCGGTATTAATTCATTTAGCAATTCCCTGTTATCTATATCGGGCAAAAGCATTTCCTTTGCGCCTTCATATGGAATTTCAAGAGGCGCTTCGGGGAGGATTTCAAGGGCGGATTTTGTTTGTTTAACAAGAAATCTGTCGTCATATATTCCGCCGACAACCTTGCCGTCATAATATATGATATATTCGCCCATCATTGACCTGTATGAAATGCCGTCAAGGTCCGAAAGTTGCTCTAAAACAAATTCAAG
The DNA here is from genome assembly GCA_017543725.1 of Eubacterium sp. Classification (GTDB taxonomy): domain Bacteria; phylum Bacillota; class Clostridia; order Oscillospirales; family Acutalibacteraceae; genus Eubacterium_R. The sequence goes on along the minus strand of JAFYFO010000249.1, from coordinate 1,398 downwards.
ATACTCTTTAGCCGACGCCATTTTTTCCTCCGATAATCATTTCCATTTCCGTTCTTTTCGGTTTCATTCCCATTTTGTCATAGAAAGCGCGGGCGTTGCTGTTGCCCTCCCAGACATTCAGGGTTATTTCATAGCAGCCGAGTTTTTCCGCCGCTTTTTCAGCATACTCAAAGAGCGCTGTTCCGATATGCCGACCTTTGAATTTTTCATCAACGCAGATATCATCGATATAAAGAATTTTAAACGGATGCATATTGCTGTTTTCATATGTATTTTTCAGTTGACACATTGCATAGCCCACTGCCGAATCATTTTCATCAACGGCAACAAAGATATGATTTTTTTCGTCTTCAAGCATTTTGATAACTTCTTTTTCATTATACTTTGTTGTTCCCGAATTAAAGATATCAGCCCTGATTTCAGCGTGGAGTTCAAGAACCTGGGAAAGAAGTTCAACTATCTTTTTTGCGTCTTTATTTTCTGCTTTTCTTATCTTCATAACAGCCTCTTATGATTCGTTGACAAGTTTGCCCGTTATATGTTCAATTTCTATTTCAAGGCACTGAACATTTTTGAGCGAATTTTCAATTTCATATTTCAGATATTCTTCGTCATCGGTGAATTTTCTGCACAAATCAGAGCAGATTTTCTTTGCTTTTTCAGCGTTTTCAACAAGGCTTATTCTGCCGAAAACAACAACGCTTTTAACATTGAGCGACCATTCGTTTTCCTTGCGGTAGCCCTTATCAAAAACAGTGTAGCAAACCTTGTTGTTTTTCCTGATTGAATCAATTTTATGCCCCTGTTTTGCGCCGTGAAAATAGATTTTTCCGTCTTTTTCACTGTAATAATGATTCATCGGAATTCCGTAGGGATAGCCCTCATCGCCGATGATTGAAAGAACTCCCCTTTTTTCATTTTTAAGAAGCGAAAAACATTCTTCCTCCGAAATCTGTTGTTTGAATCTTCTCATTTTTCTGAACATAATATAAGTCCTCCTGCTTTTTTATAATAACATATAACCGCAAAAAAATCAAAAAACAGACTGATTTTCAGTCTGTTCAGTCTGTTTTGGTTCTTTGAATGCTTTATTCGTTGTTGCAGCAGTTATTATTTGATTCATCTCTTTCACTCGGGAAGAATTCCTCAACGGGGAAATCAATATTGCTGAAGTTTGTGCAGGCGTCCTGAGTGTTGCAGCGGCATTCTCTTTCGGGGATGCAGTATTCATATGCCGGAATAATCATCTGACAATCGCGCTCCATCTGAACGATTGAGAAAAGGCCGAGCGAGCAAAGAACCGCTTTTTCGCCTGTTGTAACGGGTACCGGGTCTTGAACTTCATCAAGAATTGCCTGCGGAAATGTTGTTATAAGCGCAGGAATATCAGGCGTTATT
>JAFYFO010000248.1 GCA_017543725.1 Eubacterium sp. | reverse complement strand
GCAAGAGAGGCGGAAAAAGGCGCTCTTGCGGCAGGAAACGAGGTTGAATTTGTTTCGCTCAAAGATAAGGATATCCGTTTTTGCAAAGGCTGCCTTGCATGCCAGAAAACAATGAAATGCGTTATTTCAGACGATGTTGCAGAGATTATGGAAAAGGTTAAAAACGCTGATTCCCTGGTTTTTGCAACGCCGATTTATTACTATGAACTTTGCGGACAACTCAAGACGCTGCTTGACAGATTGAATCCGCTTTTTCCGCAGGAATATTCATTCAGAGATGTTTATCTTATGACTGCGTCCTATGAATCGGGCGATGAGGTTATTGAAAAGGCTGTCGGCGGAATAAACGGCTGGATTGATTGTTTTGAAAAAGCAGGATTTGCAGGCGTTTTCAACGGCGGAGGGCTCAACGATATGGGCGAAGCGGCAACAAAACCCGAAGTTCTCAAAGCCGCTTATGAATTCGGAAAATCAATATGAAAAGATTTTTTGCAATCATATTGCTTGCCTTTATGATGTTTGCTTTCAGCGCCTGCAAAGATGTTTCAAAAAATGCGCAAACAACAAGCGCCGTTACAACTAAAGCAAAACAAACAACAAAAGCGAAAGATGAAGAAAGGCAAACAGCCCGAATGAAAATAAATATAAGAATCAGCGAAAAAACCTTCACCGCAACGCTTGAAGACAACGCTGCGGCAAAGGAATTATATGAGATAATCAAAAACGGGGGCTTAACTGTTGAAATGAGCGATTATTCGGGATTTGAAAAGGTTGGCGCTCTCGGCAAAAAATTAAAATCAAGCGATAAGCAAACAACAACGAAATCCGGCGATATTGTTTTATATCAGTCAAATCAGATTGTTATGTTCTACGGCTCAAATTCCTGGAGTTATACAAGGCTTGGCAGAATAGACGATTTGAGCGGTTGGGAGGAGGCTCTCGGCAGCGGCGATATAACTGCGGATTTTTCAGTTGATTAATTATAATATACAGGAGGAAAAATAATGCTTGGCAATTTCAGTTTTCATAATCCGACAAAATTATATTTCGGAGAGAATTCTCTTGAATTTTTAAATGAAGAACTCCCGAAGTACGGAAAAACAGTTCAGTTGATTTACGGCGGCGGCTCAGTTAAGAAAAACGGGCTCTATGATGAAATCATTGATATTCTCAAAAGAAACGGAAAAACCGTTGTTGAGGATTCGGGCGTTATGCCGAATCCGACCGTTGAAAAACTCCGTGAGGGAGTTCGGATTGCAAGGGAAAACAATGTTGATTTCCTTCTTGCAGTCGGAGGAGGCTCCTGCTGCGACTATGCAAAGGCGGTTTCCGTTTCCGTTAACTGCGGGGAAGACCCCTGGGAAAAATACTTTATCCGCTTTGATGAGCCCGATTGCGAGATTTTGCCCGTCGGCTGTGTGCTGACAATGGCGGGAACAGGCTCTGAAATGAACGGCGGCTCGGTTATAACAAACCATGAGCAAAAACTCAAAATCGGTCATGTATTCGGCGACGAGGTTATGCCGAAATTCTCAATTCTCAACCCGAAATACACAATGTCGCTTCCGAAAAGGCAGATGGTTGCAGGCATTTATGATATATTCAATCATATCTGCGAACAGTATTTTTCAGGCGACGATGATAACACAAGCGACTATATCGCCGAAGCACTGATGAAGTCCGTTATCAGAAGTTCGCTTGTTGCCGTTGAAAACCCCGAAGATTATGAAGCGCGTTCAAATATTATGTGGAGCGCAACCTGGGCGCTCAACACCCTTATTTCAAGAGGTAAATCAACCGACTGGATGGTGCATATGCTTGGTCAGGCGGCAGGTGCTTACACCGACGCGACCCACGGTATGACCCTCTCCGCCGTTTCACTTCCGTATTACAGATATATTATGCCCTACGGCATAAAGAAGTTTGTGCGTTTTGCAAAGGAAGTCTGGTGCGTTAATCCCGAGGGCAAGAGCGAGGAGCAGATTGCTGCCGAAGGTCTTGAAGCAATGAAGGACTGGATGCAGAAAATCGGAGTTGCGCTCTCACTTTCTCAACTCGGCGCAACCGAGGATATGATAGAGGGAATCGCCGACGCAACAATTATTCTTGACGGCGGTTATAAAGTCCTCAGCCGTGATGAAGTTGTTGAAATATTAAAGCAGAGTTTATAAAGGATTATAGTGCTTATTTTAAGAACAATCGGGCTCGAATTTAAGTCCGTCGGAGGAATAATTATGATTAAAAAAGAAGATTTGAAATTAATTCGGGAATGGGATAAAACCTTCCCGAAAAGTGAAGAAGTTAACCACAGCAAGGTAACATTTGTAAACCGCTACGGCATAACGCTTGCGGCTGATATGTATATGCCGAAAAATGCTGAGGGCAAACTGCCTGCAATTGCAGTATGCGGACCGTTTGGCGCCGTCAAAGAACAATGCAGCGGGCTTTATGCGCAAACAATGGCTCAGCGGGGGTTCCTGACAATAGCCTTTGACCCATCTTTTACAGGTGAAAGCGGCGGTGAGCCAAGATATATGGCTTCTCCCGATATCAACACCGAAGATTTTATGGCTGCCGTTGATTTCCTTTCACTTAATGAGAATGTTGATGCCGACAGAATAGGCATAATAGGAATTTGCGGCTGGGGAGGTATGGCAATCAACACAGCGGCACTTGACACAAGAATCAAGGCAACCGTTGCTTCAACAATGTATGATATGACCCGCGTTAACGCAAACGGCTATTTTGATAGCGAAAACAGCGAAGAAAAGCGCTATGAAGCAAAAAAAGCCCTCTGCGCGCAAAGACTTGAGGATTTGAAAAACGGCGAATATAAACTCGGCGGCGGAGTTGTTGACCCGCTTCCTGAGGACGCGCCCTTCTTTGTTAAGGATTATTACGACTACTATAAAACCGAAAGAGGATACCATCCCCGCTCCCTTAATTCAAACGGCGGCTGGAATGTTATAGGCTGTGAATCCTTTATAAATCAGCCGATTCTGCAATACAGCAACGAAATCAGAAGCGCAGTTATGATTATGCACGGCGATAAAGCACATTCTTTCTATTTCGGCAAAGACGCTTTCAACGATATGATTAACGGCAACAAGTATTCGGATAACAAGGAAATGCTCGTTATCGAGGGCGCAGTTCATACCGACCTTTATGACGGCGGTGATAATAACGCTATTCCGTTTGATAAACTTGAAGAATTCTTCAAAAAATATCTTTGATTTCAGGTTTGATTCAGCAATGAAATTAAATTTGGATTCATTCTCTTTCTTTTTAGTACAGCCGATATTATCGACTGTACTTTTCTTTTTTTATATGATATAATAAACCAAATCGGATAAAAGGAAGATAATAAATGCCGTTCTTTTCCCAAACGGAAGGGATTGCCTCGAGGTTTTTAAATGGGAAACGGACTGGTCGGATTATTTCGACGACGGCAAGGAATGGTGGGGAACTTTGTGCTTAACGGTTTATGATAAAAAATCAAATAGATTTGTTATAATTCTTGCATCGGAAACCGATTGAAAACAAACTTAATATTTTAAAGAAAAAATATAACAATAAACAGGGAGTGATAAAAATGGTAGAAATCAATTCAAGAAAAGTTGCAATAGTGGGCTGCGGATTCGTCGGCAGCGCTTCAGCTTTTGCGCTTATGGAGAGCGGACTTTTTTCCGAAATAGTTTTGATAGATAACAATAAGCAAAAGGCAGAGGGCGAGGCGCTTGATATCAGCCACGGACTTCCTTTTGCAAAGCCCATGCAGATTTATGCGGGCGATTATTCCGATATTTCAGACGCGGCGATTATTGTTGTTACCGCAGGCGCAGGGCAGAAACCCGGTGAAACAAGGCTGGACCTTGTTAAGAAAAATGTCGGCATTTTCAAATCCGTTATTCCCGAAATTGCAAAGTACAACAGCGCCGGAATTCTGCTCATTGTTGCAAATCCCGTTGATATTCTGACATATGCGGCGGCAAAAATCAGCGGTTTTCCGAGCAACAGGGTTTTCGGAAGCGGAACCGTTCTTGATACCGCAAGGCTCAAATATCTGCTCGGCGACCACCTCGGAGTTGACCCGAGAAGTATTCACGCCTTCATTATCGGCGAACACGGCGACAGTGAGATTGCCGCATGGAGCAGTGCGAATGTTTCGGGAATTCCTCTTAATGCTTTCTGCGAAATGAGGGGGCATTATAACCATAATAAGGCAATGCACGAAATTGCCTACGGCGTTAAAAACAGCGCCTATGAAATCATTGAGAAAAAGGGCGCAACATATTACGGAATTGCAATGAGCGTTAAGCGCATTTGCGAGGCGATTGTTCGCGATGAAAAATCAATTCTTCCCGTTTCAAGTATTCAGAAAGGAAACTACGGAATTGAGGGCGTTGCGCTTTCAATGCCGAGCATTGTCGGCAAACACGGCGTTGAATCCGCTGTTCCGATTGAGTTAAACCAAAAGGAGCAGGAGGATTTGCAAAAATCGGCGCAAACGCTCAGGGATGTTATAAACGATGTTTTGCCCGAGGTTTGAGAATAAAAAATAAAAAGCGTTTTGCAGGGGGACTCTTGCAAAACGCTTTATTATTTCAGTGATGACAATTTGCACTGTGGGGGCAGTTTGCGCACTTTTGTCCGCAAGCGCCGATGCCGTTTTTCCTGTCTTTAACTAATTTTCTGATTGCAAGGAAAACAGCAAGCCCAATAACTGCAATTGTTATAATTGTTATAATAATATTCGGCATGGTATTTTCTCCTTTTAATAGAAACTGAAACGGCTTTATGTTTTATCTTTTAACCGTTAAGTGGTTTTCGTCATATTTGTTTTTGCGAACAAGCATATAGCAGATGAACGCAAAGGCTGCGATTGCTGCGATAATGCCGATTATATGGCTCTTGATATCCCCTGTGAAGAGGCAGCCGAACTGATAAACAATAAGCGAAATAAGATATGCGAATGCGCATTGATAGCCGATTGCAAACCAGGTCCATTTTGCGTTGTTCATCTCTCTTTTGATTGCGCCGATAGCCGCAAAGCAGGGAGCGCAGAGAAGATTGAAAATAAGATAGGAATAGCCTGCAAGAGCGCCGTGTCCGCCGCTGAAAGCGCTGAAATCCGCAGCAAGTTTAGTCCAGATTTCATCTCCGTTTTCAGCAAGTTCTCCGCCGAAGTGATAAAGTTCGCCAAAGGTGCTGACAACATTTTCTTTTGCAATAAGTCCCGTAACCGCCGCAACGGCTGTTTTCCAACTTCCCCAACCGAGAGGAACAAACATCCATGCAAAGAGATTGCCTATTCTTGCCATAAGTGAGTTATCAATATCTTCAATCATTGTGAACTTTCCGCCTTCAACGCCGAATGCAAGAAGGAACCAGACAACGATTGTTGAAAGAAGGATAACCGTTCCTGCCTTTTTGATGAAGGACCAGCCTCTTTCCCATGTTGAGCGCAGAACTGTTCCGACTGTCGGAAGGTGGTATGCGGGAAGTTCCATAACAAAGGGAGCGGGGTCGCCCGAAAATCTCTTTGTTTTCTTGAGCATAATTCCCGAAACAATGATTGCCGCAACGCCGATGAAGTATGCAGAAGCCGCAACAAGTCCGCTTCCGCCGAAAAGCGCGCCTGCGATAAGTCCGATAATCGGAAGTTTTGCAGAGCAGGGAACGAAAGTTGTTGTCATAATAGTCATACGGCGGTCGCGTTCGTTTTCAATAGTTCTTGAAGCCATAACGCCGGGAATTCCGCATCCTGAGCCGATGAGCATCGGAATAAAGGATTTGCCCGAAAGTCCGAAATGGCGGAAAATTCTATCCATAACAAAGGCAACGCGCGCCATATATCCGCATCCTTCAAGGAAGGCAAGCATAACGAATAAAACAAGAATCTGCGGAACAAATCCGAGAACTGCGCCGATACCGCCGATAATTCCGTCGTTTATCAGACCGAAGAGCCAATCGGGGATTCTTCCCTCAAGCAGAGCGCTGACTCCTGCGGGAATCCATTCTCCGAAAAGAACGTCGTTAACCCAGTCCGTTGCGGCTGAGCCGACAGTTCTCATTGCGATATAATAAACAAGAAACATAACAACTGCAAATATAGGAAGTCCCCAGATACGGCTTGTTACAACCTTATCTATTTTATCGCTTGTTGTGAGTTTTCCTTTGTTTGCTTTAAAATAGCAGGAAGTGATAATTGTTCCTATGTAAACATATCTTTCATTTGTTATGATTGATTCTGCGTCGTCATCGAGTTCCTCCTCAGCCGCTTTGATATCTTCTGCAATATGCTCAAGTTCCGCTTTGCTGATGTTTAGTTTTTCAACAACTTTTTCATCGCCTTCAAAAAGTTTGATTGCGTACCAGCGCTGCTGCTCTTTCGGCATATCGTGAAGAAGTCTTTCTTCAATGTGTGCAAGCGCGTGTTCAACAACTCCGCTGAAGGAATGCTGAGGAACTGTCGCATCGCCCGAAGCGGCTTTGATAGCGGCGTTTGCAGCCTCTTCAATTCCTGTTCCTTTCAGAGCCGAAATTTCAACAACGGGGCAGGCAAGCCTTTCGGAAAGCGCCGCTGTGTCTATCTTATCGCCGTTTTTTCTGACAACATCCATCATATTGATT
>JAFYFO010000247.1 GCA_017543725.1 Eubacterium sp. | reverse complement strand
CGGAGTAATAAACGGCAAACCCGTTTTCAATCTCATCATAAACATAATCGGCAGACGCGGTGAACGGCAAAGCCGCAAAGGCTGATATCATCATCAGAATTGATAATAATACCGATAGTGTTTTTTTCATAAAATCATCCTTTCAAATATTTTAATACATTTTTATTATATCAATTATAATTCAAAAAGTATATCATCCGAAAGTATGATTTTTCACCTAAATCTAACACCTAAAACCTAAAACCTAAAACCTAAAACCTAAAAAAAACGCCAAAGGCGTTTTTTAGTAATTTATCATATATTTATCAATTTCCCACTGAGAAACCTGGCGGCGATATTCATTCCATTCCGCTTTCTTTCCTGCGATATAGTTTGAATAAATGTGCTCGCCGAGAGTTTCACGGATAAAGGGGTCTGCCTCCGCTTCCTTAATCGCTTCTTTAAGCGTTGTGGGAAGATGCTCAATCTGCTTCTTTTCCTTCTTTGAAAGAGCATAGATGTTTTCATCATTTGCGCTTTGAGGAGCGAGCCCTTTCTTAATGCCGTCAAGTCCTGCGGCAAGGCAGAGCGCCATTTCAAGATAGGGATTGCAGGTTGGGTCGGGACTTCTGAGTTCGATTCTTGTTCCCTTTCCTCTTGAAGCGGGAATACGAACAAGAACGCTTCTGTTTGAAGTTGACCAGGTTAAATAACTCGGAGCCTCGTAGCCCGGAACAAGTCTTTTATATGAGTTAACGGTTGGATTTGCAAAAACAGTTAAGCCCTTAACATGTTCAAGAGTTCCCGCTATGAAAGCAAACGCTTCTTTTGAAAGACCGAGTTCTCCGTTGGGGTCGTCGAAAACATTCTTTCCTGTTTTTAAATCGTAAAGGCTCATATTTGTGTGCATACCGCTGCCGTTTATTCCGCAAATCGGTTTCGGCATAAAGGTTGCGTGAAGTCCGTGCTTCGTTGCATATGTTTTAACAACATGCTTGAAGGTCATAACCCTGTCCGCAGTTGTCATAACATCGCCGAATTTGAAATCTATTTCGTGCTGACCCGGAGCCGCCTCGTGGTGAGCCGCCTCAACGGTGTAGCCCATTTCTTCAAGCGCTAAGCAAATATCCCTTCTGCAGTTTTCGCCGTGGTCAATCGGATTGAGGTCGAAATAACCTGCCTCATCGTTGAGTTCGGGAAGGGGCTTGCCGTTATCATCCGTTTTAAAAAGGAAAAACTCGCATTCGGGTCCAACATTGAAGCCGTAGCCCATTTCGGCAGCCTCGTCAATAACCTTCTGAAGAATATTTCTCGGGTCGCCTTCAAAAGGAGTTTCATTATCCGCTTTATAAACAGAGCAAATAAGCCTTGCCGTCTGCGAATTCTGATGCTTTCTCCATGGGAATAAAGTCCAGGTATCATAATCAGGATGAAGATACATATCGCTTTCGTCTATACGAACAAATCCGTCGATTGACGAGCCGTCAAACATACACTCATTATCAAGCGCTTTTTCAAGTTGAGAAACAGGCATTGCAATATTTTTCATAATGCCGAATAAATCAGTAAACTGAAGTCTGACAAATTCAACCCCGTTTTCTTTTGCCTCTTTGAGTATGGACTCTTTTGTTCTGTTTGCCATAATGAACACGCCCTTTCTTTTTCTTTAAAAACAGGCGTTCAGTTTTTCCTGAACGCCTCTGTTCTTAAAATTATATGCATATTATATCACTTTATTTACATATGTCAATAATTATTTTAAGTCAAGAAACTCTTCGGAAACTATTTCCTTTGCAAGTTTTGTTGCCCATTTAACGGTTAATCCGTCCTGAGCCTGAGAATTAGCAAGGTCATCCGTATAATCGCTGAGTTTAAACACTCTGAACTTATATCCGCTTCCCGTGTTTCTGTAGTAATCAACAACCGGAGCGAGTTTTGCATTTGTTATGCGGATTTCCCCGCCCTTTCTTTCAACTGTTATTTCAGCCATACCGCCAACCATCTGATTGCGGTTTGTCTGGTGGGAGATGAAATTTCCGATTGAATAATAAACAAGCATCTTTTTGCCTGTTTCCTCGTTTTCAATCCATTCAACGGGCTGAAGAACATGGGGATGGGTTCCGATAACAATATCAACTCCGAGGTCTGAGAAAATTTTATTATATTTCTTCTGCTTCTCATCCGTGTTGTGGCTGTTTTCTGTTCCCCAATGCGGGAAAACTATAACAACATCGGCATTCTTCCTTGCAACAGCCAAATCCTTTTTAACCTTATCTTCTTTAAGCAGGTTAACGCAATAATACTTGTTTTCGGGAACGGGAATTCCGTTTGTTCCGTATGTATAATTGAGAAGCGCAAAAGTTAATCCGTTTTTCTCATAATAAGTTATGGCGTTGTATTCCTCTTCGTTTGCATTTGTTCCGATATGGATAACTTCGGGATGCTTTTCAAAGAATTCAAGTTCTTTTTCAATACCTACAGTTCCGATATCCATTGAATGGTTTGTTGCGCAGGTGAAAACATCGAATCCCGCGTTAATCGCCGCTTCGCCAACCTCCCACGGAGTGTTGAACTGGGGATATCCCGAATATTTGAAAGAACTTCCGCCGAGCATTGTTTCCTGATTGATAACGGCAATATCGGCGCTCTTGATATAGGGGCTTATTTCTTCATAGAAGGAGTTATAATCCCTCGAGCCGTCGCCGTTTTCGCCTGCGTCAATAAGAGTGTTGTGGATAAGATTATCGCCAACCGCAACAAGAGTAACCTTCGCGTCCTGCGATTTGGTTGTCTGGATTGCCTGAGTCTGCGTCTGGGTTGTGCTCGGCAAAACGCCGTCGTTATTTCTTGCAATTTTTCCCGAAACTGCCAGAGCGCTGACAACTAAAACAGCCGTCAGCAACGGAATGAGAATCGG